>NZ_DJDV01000023.1:7037-100058 GCF_002431195.1 Sphingobium sp. UBA5915
GGCGGCACGCGCAACATCGGCGGCAACACCCATTATCATGTCGACCTGGAAGGCGAGCTCGCCGACCTGCACGGCAAGGAAGCGGCGCTGCTCTTCACCTCGGGCTATGTGTCGAACGAAGCGACGCTCTCCACGCTGGCAAAGCTGCTGCCCGGCTGCGTCATCTTTTCCGATGAACTCAACCACGCGTCGATGATCGCGGGCATCCGTCATTCCGGATGCGAAAAGCGCGTGTTCCGCCACAATGACGTCGATCATCTGCGCGAACTGCTTGCCGCCGAAGATCCCGATGCGCCCAAGCTGATCGCCTTTGAAAGCGTGTATTCGATGGACGGCGACATCGCCCCCATCGCCGCCATCTGCGACCTGGCGGACGAATTTAACGCGCTCACCTATCTCGACGAAGTCCATGCAGTCGGCATGTATGGCGCGCGCGGTGGCGGCATTTCGGAACGCGACGAAGTGGCCGATCGCGTCACCATCATCGAAGGAACGCTGGGCAAGGCGTTCGGCGTCATGGGCGGCTATATTGCGGCCGACCAGATGATCGTCGACGTGATCCGCAGCTATGCGCCCGGCTTCATCTTCACCACATCCCTTTCGCCCGTGCTGGTCGCGGGCGTCCTGGCCAGCGTGCGCCATCTCAAGGGGTCCAGCGAGGAGCGTGAGGGGCAGCAGGCATCGGCCGCGCTCCTCAAGCAGTTGATGCGCGACGCGGGGCTGCCTGTCATGAACTCCGTCACCCATATCGTCCCGCTGATGGTGGGCGATCCGGTCAAGGCCAAGCGGATCAGCGACATCCTGCTCGCCGAATATGGCGCCTATGTTCAACCCATCAATTATCCCACCGTCTCCCGCGGCACCGAAAGGCTGCGCTTCACGCCAGGCCCCGCCCATACGGAAGAAATGATGCGCGACCTGGTCGGCGCACTGGTGGAAATCTGGGACCGGCTGGACCTGGAACTGCTGGAGCGCCAGGCGGCTTGAGATGCGTTGGAGTGGGTTGCGAGCTTTGGTGATCGAGCGCTTCGCTCCTGAAGTGCGTGGCCGACTGGATATCCAAAGCACGCGTTATGGCAATTGCAGCTGTGGCCATGCCTGGATGACCTTTGACGGCGAGGTCATTGCCAATTTCTGCACGCGCGCAAATTACATTGCGGGTGGCTATGAAGGTGGATCAGCCAGTCGCAATCCCATGTATCGCTCGCAATTTGCTGACTTTGGCGAGCTAAGTCGGCAGGATGCGTATCGCGCCTGCTGGGATTTCGTCCATGAACTCTCGATCGAACAAGCGATGCAGGATGATGATCCGCTGATCCAATCCCTGGCGATGGCTGATGGCCGGATCGGAACGCGACGACTTGAGCAGATTGATGGGAGCAAGTTACACCGACTGGCGGCCCATATCTTGGATATCCGTCGTCAGACAAGAGGCGTAAAGACCCGTAACGCTGCCTGAAGCCACTTAGCGGTGCCTACGCGCCCCATAATTAAACCCGGCTCAACCCGCCGCGCACCGCATAGCCGCGATAGAGCGGCCGGCTCTGCGCCACGCCGCCGACATCCTGCGCCAGCTGCTCGATCGCCGCGTGCAGGCCCGCGCGCGGCGACACATGGAACGCCCCCAGCCAGCCGAACAGCGCGCGCTTCCAAAATCGCGGCAGGCGCTCCTGCTGCCCGAAATCGACGATCTCCAGCTTGCCGCCCGGAGCAACGCATCGCGCTGCTTGCCGCAGCGCCGCTTCCCAATCCGGGATCATCGACAGCGCATAGCTGATGAACACCCGGTCAAAGGTCGCGCGCCCGAACAGCGTAAGCGCATCAAAGCCACGAGCGTCGCCCTGCGCCAGCGTGACGCGCTGCGCCATGCCTGCCTTCGCCACGCTGCCGCGCGCCGTGTCCAGCATCGCTTCCGATATGTCCACACCGTGTAATGCCGCCCGCGGCCACGCCTTACCCACTGCGATCAGGTTCCGCCCCGTGCCACAGCCGATTTCCAAAACCGTCCCGCCGTCCGGCACGGCGAGATCAGCGATCAACCGGTCCCGCCCCAGCAGATAATATTTGCGCGTCAGGTCATAGATATGCCGCTGGTAGCGATAGACCCCGTCCATCAGCCCCTTATGATCGTTCACACATCATCCCTCAGCACATAAAGATGAACGCCGCCATAGATGGCCGAACGATCACGCGCTGTGTAATCGCGCGAGGCGTCGGCGCGATACTGCCAGCGCCCCAGCACGTCGTCGCTGACACGGCCCGGCAGGATGCTCGGCTCACCCGCAGTGCGGAACAGAACCCGCGCCCCCGGCTTCGCCGTTCGCGTAATCTGCGCCCACAGCGCATTCAACTGGTCGTCATCCATCCAGTCCTGCGCATCGAGCAGGATATAGCGGTCGCAGGACGCTGCCGACTGGCTGGCGAGAAAATCGGTAAAGTTGACATGACGGACATCCACGCGCCCGGCCCGCGTCCGCACCGCCTCATGGTTTGCCGCCTGCAAATAGGGGGGCAACGGCCCTTCACCCCCTGCATAGCCGCGCCCGAAGGCCTGCACCGCGAAATAATTGTCCTTCAGATCAAAATCGCATGCCAGTTTCTTCAGGCGCGTCTTCAACACTGCGTCCATGCGCGCGTCCCCGGCAAGTGCCTCGAACTGCGCGGGCGGGATGCCAAGGCCGAACAGCGACGCCGGTTGACTGGTCAGCCAGCGCACAAAGCCCCTGTCGAAGATCGGCGCCAGTTCGCGCTCGAAAATTTCCAACTGCTCCTCACGCGTCCGCGCGTCCAGCATCCGCCGGGGATTGACGCCATGCAGCCGCGCCAGCAGATGCGCCGCGCCGATAAATCGGCCCAGCAAGCCGTGTTTGTAGATGCCACGGGCAAATCCGCCGATGCGCCGCCGGCCGATCAGGTCGCGCCCTTCCCAGTAACGCCGCGTTGCCTCGTCCAGCTGCGGCGCGACCAGTTCGCGATAGGCCGCCACATTGGCGCGATCGTCGGCTTGCGCGAAGAATCGATGGAAACTGGCATGATCGGGCAGCGTCCGCGCCGCCATCAGCTTCAGACGATTGAGCGCGATATGCGCGGTATTCAGGTCCACTGCCGTGATCTTCGCCGGGTCCGCGGTCAGATAGGACAGCACATTGCACCCGCCCGACGCGATCGTCACCACATGGTTGTCGGGCTGAATCGCCAGCGCCTCCATGTCCACCGCCGGATCCTCCCAGATCTGGGCATAGACCAGCCCGCGAAAGGCGAAGGTGAAGGCGCGTTCCAGCAAGCCCTGTTTCGACAGATGGCGATGCCTGTGCACCGCCTTGGTGATGGTCCTGTGGGCTGAAATGGCCATGATCGCGACTCCCCGCTGCGCGTTCCTATCCTCGCGCGATAGGGCAATGGCGTGTCGGCGACGTGACGCTGGCGTTACCATGCGGTGACTCGCCTTTCTGGTCGGGCTTGCGGAACCGCCATGCCCCTTCCCATCTTCTTGCCCCATGGCGCATTGGATCGAACCGCACCCGACAGGCATCTATGTCCGTCCCGCCGACGCGTGGATCGACCCATCGCTGCCGCAGGAGCGCGCGCTGGTGACGCATGGCCATGCCGATCATGCGCGCGGCGGCCATGGCCATGTCTGGGCGACGCGCGAGACACTGGCGATCATGGGCCTGCGCTATGGCACGGCCAGCGGGACTGCGGTCGATTATGGCGAAGACGTGCGGCTAGGCGGCGTGACGATCCGCTATGTCCCCGCCGGTCATGTGCTGGGATCGGCGCAGATCATCCTCGACCATGCCGGTGAGCGCGTGGTCGTGACCGGCGATTATAAGCGCCGCCCCGACCCTACCTGCCTACCCTTCGAACCCGTCCCCTGCGATATCTTCGTGACCGAAGCCACCTTCGGCCTGCCGGTGTTTCGCCATCCCGACACCGGCAGCGAGATGGATCGGCTGCTCGCCGCGCTCCACGCCAATCCCGACCGCTGCGTCCTCGTCGGCGCCTATGCGCTGGGCAAGGCGCAGCGCGTCATCGCCGAACTGCGCGGCCGCGGCCATCATGACGCCATTTACATCCATGGCGCGCTGGAGCGGATGTGCGCGCTTTACCAGGATTTTGGCGTCGAGTTGGGCGCATTGCACCCTGCCACCGGCGTTCCGGCCAAGGAGATGCGCGGGCATATCATCCTCTCGCCCCCATCCGCGCTCAACGATCGCTGGAGCCGCCGCCTGCCCGACCCTATCACCGCCATGGCGTCAGGGTGGATGCGGGTGCGCCAGCGCGCCCGGCAGAAGAATGTCGAATTGCCCCTCGTCATTTCCGACCATGCCGACTGGGACGAACTCACCGATACGATCCGGGAAGTCGCCCCCAACGAAACCTGGATCACCCATGGCCGCGAGGAAGCTCTGCTCCACTGGTGCATGACCCATCAGATGCGCGCCCGCGCACTCGCGCTGGTCGGCCGTGAAGACGAGGATGAAGGCTGATGCGCGCCTTCTCCCACCTCCTCGACGGCCTCGTCTACACCCGCTCGCGCAATGGCAAGCTTGGCCTGATCGCCACCTATCTGCGCGACGCGCCTGATCCCGATCGCGGCTGGGCGCTTGCCGCGCTTACTAGCAGCCTCGATCTCAAAACGGTCAAATCCTCCGCCATCAGCGAAATGATACGCGCCCGCACCGACCCCATTCTTTACGAAATGAGCCGCGACTATGTCGGCGACCTCGCCGAAACCGTTGCCCTCCTCTGGCCCAAACGCACCGACCAGCCTGCGGAACTGGATGATGGATCGCTCAGCCTCTCCGCCGTAATCGACCGCCTCCACAATGTCAGCCGCGCCGCCGCGCCCGACGCGCTCGCGCACATGATGGACCATCTTGATTCATCGGGCCGGTTCGCGCTCTTGAAACTGGCGACCGGAGGCCTGCGAGTCGGCATTTCGGCGCGGTTGGCCAAGACAGCCTTTGCCCAGGCCTTCGACCTTGACGTCGATGATGTCGAACAGGTCTGGCACGCCCTCTCCCCGCCCTATGCTGCCCTGTTCGATTGGGCCGAAGGCCGCGCCGGTCGCCCAGACCCGGAGGGCACGCCCTATTTCCGCCCGTTCATGCTCGCCCATCCGCTCGAGGCCGACAGCGTTGACCTCACCGACTATGCCGCCGAATGGAAATGGGACGGCATCCGTATCCAGATTGTGGGCACCGGCAGTGAGACCCGACTCTATTCCCGGGCCGGCGACGATATTTCCGGCAGCTTTCCCGAAATCGCCGCGGCCTTCACCGGCCAAGCCGTACTGGACGGCGAATTGCTGGTCAAAGGCGAGTTCCAAGGGGGTGAAGCCGCCAGCTTCAATGCACTGCAACAGCGCCTGGGACGCAAGGCCGTTACCACCAAGATGATGGAGGACTATCCCGCCTTCGTGCGCCTCTACGACCTGCTGATCGAAGGCGAGGACGACATTCGCGCGCTGCCCTGGCACCAGCGCCGCACGCGGCTGGAGGCATTCGCGCCCACGCTCGATCCACACCGCTTCGATCTGTCGCAAGTGATCGAGGCTGCGGACTTCGCCGCCCTCGCCAACATCCGCGCCGGTGCCCGCGATGCCGCGATCGAGGGGGTGATGCTCAAACGCCGCGACAGTCCCTATGTCGCCGGACGCAAGGCGGCGCTCTGGTATAAGTGGAAACGCGATCCGCTGACCGCCGACTGCGTCATGATGTACGCGCAGCGTGGCCACGGGAAACGCTCATCCTATTACTCGGATTACACTTTTGGATGCTGGACGCCCGACGGTGAATTGCTCCCCGTGGGCAAGGCCTATTCGGGATTCACCGACGAAGAACTGAAATGGCTCGACCGCTTCGTCCGCCAGAATACGGTCAATCGCTTCGGCCCGGTGCGGGAGGTGGAAAAGACGCTGGTGCTGGAGGTTGCGTTCGACAGCATCCACGACAGCAAGCGCCACAAGTCCGGCCTGGCCATGCGCTTCCCACGCATCGCCCGTATCCGCAAGGACAAGCCCGCGCATGAGGCGGATATGATTGAGGGGCTAAGAAAGCTGGTGGTCTAGAATCGGAAAGCGGCCGGCCCGCATGCAGTCGGGTCGGCCGCCTCCCTCACATCATCGGAACGGTCAGGGCATCAGCACCGTATCGATGACATGGATAACGCCGTTCGACTGATTGACATCTGCGATGGTCACCATCGATTTGCCGCCCTTGGCATCGGTCAGATAGACAGAATTGCCTTCCACCCATGCCGTCAGCGGTTCGCCCTGAACGGTCGTCAGCATCGCCTTGCCGCCATTGGCCTTGGCCTGCGCGATCAGGTCGGCCGCGTTCAGCTTGCCCGGCACGACATGATAGGTCAGGATCTTGGTCAGGTCGGCCTTGTTCTCAGGCTTCAGCAATGTGTCGACCGTGCCGGCGGGCAGCTTGGCAAAGGCCGCATTGGTCGGCGCGAACACGGTGAAGGGACCAGAGCCTTTCAGCGTATCGACAAGGCCAGCCGCTTTCACCGCCGCAACCAGCGTGGTGTGATCTTTCGAATTGACCGCGTTGTCGATGATATCTTTGGTCGGCGACATGGCCGCGCCCCCGACCATGGGGTTGGTCGCTGTCTGGGCCATTGCCCCGCCGCTGACGGATAGCAACGCGCCGGCCAGCGCGATCGTTAGGGTGGATACTTTCATGTCGTCATCCTTCCTCTGTCACTCCCCGTCATGCGAGGATGCTGATATTACGCGCCAGCCGGCGGGAGGATGCGCGACTGCCCCAAAGGACAGGCCGGATGGCGCGCCCAGGCGCATCTGACTTTGCGCTGTCATGCCCGCACCCTATATGGACGCTTTCGCGCGGGCACGCGCAGCAGGCATATGGAGACACAATTGAGCAAGGTTCTGGTCATCGGCGCGGGCGGCGTCGGTTCTGTCGCGGTCCACAAGATGGCGATGAACAGCGACATATTCAGCCATATCACGCTGGCCAGCCGCCGCATCGTCAGTTGCGAAAAGGTCGCCGAATCGGTGAAGGCGCGCACTGGAGTCACCATCGACGTGGCGCAGGTCGATGCCGACAATGTGGACGAGACGATCGCGCTCATTGAGAAGGTCCAGCCAAAACTCGTCGTGAACCTGGCCCTGCCCTATCAGGATCTGGCGATCATGGACGCCTGCCTCGCGACCAGGACCGACTATCTCGACACCGCCAATTACGAACCGCGCGACACCGCCAAGTTCGAATATAGCTGGCAGTGGGCCTATCAGGAGCGCTTCAAGGACGCCGGCATCATGGCGCTGCTGGGTTCGGGCTTCGACCCCGGCGTCACCAGCGTCTTCGCCAGCTACATCAAGAAGCATCTGCTCGACCGGATCGACACGCTCGACATATTGGACTGCAATGGCGGCGACCATGGCCAGCATTTTGCCACCAACTTCAATCCCGAGATCAACATCCGCGAGGTGACCGCGCCCTCGCGTCACTGGGCCAATGGCGAATGGGTCGAAGGCCCGGCGCTCAGCCACAAACAGGTCTTCGACTTCGACCAGGTCGGCGAGAAGAACATGTACCTCATGTATCATGAGGAACTGGAAAGCCTTGCCACCCACTATCCCGAAATCAAGCGCATCCGTTTCTGGATGACCTTTGGAGACGCGTATCTCAAACATCTCGAAGTGCTCCAGAATGTCGGCATGACCCGGATCGACCCGGTCATCTATAATGGCCAGGAAATCATCCCGCTCCAGTTTCTCAAGGCCGTGCTGCCCGAACCGTCGAGCCTGGGCTCGACCACCAAGGGCAAGACCAACATTGGCGACATCGCGACGGGTCAGAAGGACGGTCAGGAAAAGACCGTCTACGTCTATAATGTCTGCGATCATGAGGACGCCTATGCCGAAACCGGCAACCAGGCGGTCAGCTACACGACGGGCGTGCCCGCGATGATCGGCGCGGCCATGATGCTGACCGGCGCCTGGCGCGGAGAAGGCGTGTTCAACATCGAACAGTTCGATCCCGATCCCTTCATGGACATGCTGAACAAGCACGGCCTGCCCTGGCAGGTGAAGGAACTGGACGCGCCGCTCGACTTCTGACGATCCCACGCAGGATCGTCATCCCGGCGAAGGCTGGGATCTCGTGCGGCATCGCCGTGCCCTCTCGCCTGAGACCCCAGCCTCCGCTGGGGTGACGGAGTTATTGTTATGGAAACCCGCGCCGGCGATCCCGCCGCCTTTGCCCGCTTCGACCTCTATCGCGTCCCCTCGCCCGCCTTTGTGGTGGACGAGGCCGCGATCCGCCGCAACCTTTCGATCCTGCGCGACATTGGTGATCGCGGTGGCATCAAAGTGCTGGGCGCGCTCAAGGCTTTTTCCATGTGGTCGCTCGGGCCCGTCATCGGCGAATATCTTGACGGCGTCTGCGCCTCGGGCATCTATGAAGCGCGCCTCGGCCGAGAGGAATATCGTGGTGAGGTCGCGACCTATTGCGCCGCCTACAAGCCCGATGATCTCGCCGAAATTCTGCGCATTTCCGATCATGTCATCTTCAACAGCCCCGGCCAGATCGCACGCCTGCAGCCGGTCATCGACGCTGCACGCAAGGACGGTGTGAACTTCGACATCGGCCTGCGCCTGAACCCGCTCCATGCCGAAGGCGAAGTGCCCAAATATGACCCCTCGCAGCCGCATAGTCGGCTCGGCTTTCCGGTCGACCAGTTGCGGCCGGAGCATCTGGAAGGCGTGGATGGCCTCCACATCCACAATCTGTGCGAACAGGATTTCCTCCCGCTCCAGCGCACCTGGGCAGCGATCGAATCGCGCGTCATGCCCCACGTTGCCAATCTTAAATGGCTGAATTTTGGCGGCGGCCACCATGTTACCCGCGCCGACTACCAGATCGACGACCTCGTCGCCTTTCTTCAGACCATCAAGGCGCAGACCGGGCTCGATCTCTATATCGAACCCGGAGAGGCGATGGCGCTGGACGCGGGCATATTGGTCGGCGAAATCCTGGACGTCATCGACAATGGCATGCCCGTCGCTATCACCGACATCAGCGCCACCTGCCACATGCCCGACGTGATCGAAGCGCCCTATCGCCCCGCCATGTTGCATGAGGACAGCAACGGTCCCGTGACCCGGCTCGGCGGCCCGTCCTGTCTGGCGGGGGACATCATTGGCGACTATCGAGTCCCCGGTGGCGCAGAGCCGGGCGCGCGTATCGCCTTCCTGGATCAGGCCCATTATTCGATGGTGAAGACCAACACCTTCAACGGCGTGCCCCTGCCATCCATCTGGCTTTGGAACAGCGACACGGACGAACTCAAGGAAATCCGGTCCTTTTCCTACGCTGATTTCAAGGCCCGTCTCTCCTGAGGCACGGCTGACGGCAAGCCACGCAACAAAATTTCCACCGATGCTTTACAGAGGGGAGCCCGCCGCATATATCGGCCGTCCGCTGCCCCATGGGACTTCCACCGCAAGGCAGCTTTTTTACTGCCAACGACTACACTGGAGGTCCCTTGAATTGCACAAGCATCCTAGCGCGCTGGGGGTAGCGACCACCCTCAAACCGGCAGCACCGGTAACGCTGATTCGCCCCGAAGCCGCTGCTCGGGCCGCCCGCTTCTTTGCCGAGAAGTTTCCGGGTCGCTCACTTTATGCGGTTAAGGCGAATCCGTCTCCTGATCTGATCCGCACTCTGTTCGCATCGGGCATCACGCATTTCGACGTGGCCTCGATCGCTGAGGTGCGTCTGGTTGCCGAAGCGCTTGCCGGGCAGGATGGCGCGAAGCTGTGCTTCATGCATCCCGTCAAGGCAGAGGAAGCCATTGCCGAAGCCTATCATGTTCATGGCGTGCGCACCTTCTCGCTCGACACGATCGACGAGCTGGACAAGATCATGCGCGCGACTGGCCATGCGACCGATCTGGAATTGTGCGTTCGCCTGCGCGTGTCGTCGGAACATGCCGAACTCAGCCTGGCATCCAAATTCGGCGCTGAACTGGGCGAAACCCGCGAACTGCTGATGGCCACGCGTCAGGCCGCCGATGCGCTCGGCATATGCTTCCATGTCGGTAGCCAGGCGATGAGCCCGCAGGCCTATAGCGACGCCATCGAACGCGTACGCGCGGCGATCGTCGATGCGGCCGTCACGGTCGACATCATCGACGTAGGCGGCGGCTTCCCTTCGGTTTATCCTGGCATGGAGCCTGTGTCGCTGGAGCGCTATTTCGACGCCATCCACCGCGGTTTCGAAAGCCTGCCGATCAGCTATTCTGCGGAACTGTGGTGCGAACCCGGCCGCGCGCTGTCGGCCGAATATAGCTCGGTCGTGGTGCGCGTCGAGCGTCGCCGCAGCAATGAGCTCTACATCAATGACGGCGCCTATGGCGCGCTGTTCGATGCGGCGCATATCGGCTGGCGCTTTCCGGTCGAACTGCTGCGCGAAGAAGCAAGCTTGGAATCGCTGGAGGGCTTTTCCTTTTACGGCCCGACCTGCGACGATATGGACCATATGGTCGGCCCCTTCATGCTCCCTTCGGATGTAAAGGCCGGCGACTATATCGAAATCGGTATGCTCGGCGCCTATGGCGCGGCCATGCGCACCGGGTTCAACGGCTTTACTTCGGAATCGACGATCGAGGTCGAGGATGAGCCGATGGCGAGCCTTTACGCGGAAAACTCGCTGCCCCGCAGGCGCGCGAATGTGGTGAAGCTCGGCTCTTCGCTCTAAGCGACAAGAAAAGGCCCCGCTGGCAGATGCTAGCGGGGCCTTTCTCTATTTACGGAAGATGCCGACCAGTTCGACATGGGTCGACCAGCGGAACTGGCCCACCGGCCTGACGCTTTCCAGCCGATAGCCCGCTGCCGTCAGATGCGCCGCATCCCGCGCAAAGCTGGCAGGGTTGCAGGACACATAGGCGATTGTCGGCACATCCGCCTGCGCCAACTGCAACACCTGCTCCCGCGCACCCGCGCGCGGGGGATCGAGAATGACGGCGGCAAAGCGATTTAGCTCCTCGGGTGTCAATGGCCGCCGAAACAGGTCGCGATGATCGGCGGCCAGCCGCCGTTGCGCCCGGCCCGCCGCCATCTTGAGCTGAAGAATCACATCACGCGCGGCCTCCCCCGCATAGACGGGCCGCCCTTCGCCAGCAGCCAGAGCAAAGGTGCCAAGTCCGCAAAACAGGTCTGCGACCGCGCCTGTTGCCGGCAAAGCAGCGCGCACTGCATCGGTCAAGGCCGCCTCCCCGTCTGGCGTCGCCTGGAGGAATGAAAAAGGCGGAAACGCCACCGGCACACCGCCGAAGCTGATTGTTGCCGCGTCCGGCTCCCAGCGTGTCTGCGGCCCGTCCCCCTCGTCGATCGTCAGCCGCGCCAATCCATGCATCCGGGCAAAATCGCCCAGCCCTTCGTCCGCCGCCAGCCCCTCGACCCGCACGCCCTCCAGCAGCAGGTCAACGCCCTGATCGATCAGGGACATCTTCACATGCGCCGCCCGCTTGTCCGGCAGGATCAGCGCCAGCAAGGATCGCAGAGGTTCCACCAGCGCAAACAATCTGGGGTCGAGCACAGCGCACATCTGAAGGTCGATCAGGCGATGACTGCCCTCCTCGGCGAAGCCGATCGTCACGCGCTTGCCCGCCCTTGCCGCGCGCAGCGATGCGCGCCGCCGCGTCATCGGCGGAGACAGGTGCGGCGGCAGCACCGCGGCCGCCGTCACGCCCTGACCTGCCAATGCGCCGACCACCCGCGCGATCACGAAATCGGCATAGCTTTCCTCGTCCAGATGCTGGAGCTGGCAGCCCCCGCAGGCCGGAAAGTGGGTGCAGGGCGGTTGCGCATGATGGACACCAAAGACGACAGTTCCATCGGGCAGCACCCGGTCGCCCGGCGCTGCCAGGGGCACATGCCGCCCGTCGCAGGTGACGCCATCACCGCGCGCGGCAATCCGGATGATGCTGTCGGCTTCGCTGTCTGTCTTGCTATCGGTCACAATCGCGCGGCGATAGCCGCTGGCAGCGCGTCAAGCAAATCATCCGCGACAAAGGCCGGTCGGCAGCGTCGCGCCGCATCGCCGTGCAGCCAAACCGCCTGACAGGCGGCACGGAATGGATCGCCCGTCACCGCCAGCCGCCCGGCCGCCAGCCCCGCCAGCACATCGCCTGTCCCGGCGGTCGATAGCCAGCTCGACGCACCCACCGCGACCGCCACGCGACCATCAGGCGCGGCCACGACGCTATCCGCGCCCTTGTAGACGATGATGGCTCCAGAGCTGTTGGCCGCAGCGCGGGCACGATCAATCTTGCTGCCTGACAACTGTCCAAACATGCGCCCGAACTCACCTTCATGCGGCGTCAGGATCGCACCGGACGGAATGGACGGCATATGTTCCTCGGCAAGCAATGTCAGCGCATCGGCATCGATCACCATAGGATGTCCGCTCTCCAGCGCCGCTTCCAGACGCGCCCGCGCATCAGCGCCAAGGCCCAGGCCCGGCCCCACCAAGAGCGCGGCAATCCGCCGATCGTCCAGTTCGCTCGCCAGAGCCTCAGGTTGCGCAACGTGCCGATCGATGATGGCATGAAGCCCGCCAGCCGGCCCATCGGCAGCCAAAAGTCGCACCGCGCCCGCGCCAGAACGCGCCGCCGCCTCGCTCGCCAACAGGCTCGCCCCCGCCATGCCGCCGCCGATGACGGCCACCAGACCCCGACTATATTTATGCGCGGTAACGGCCGGAACGGTAAGATCAGGCGCGCCCAGGCGCTCGACCTGACTGGCTAGCGGAATGTGGAGCGGCGCCAAAACCAGTCGCCCGCACCGCTCAGCCGCCGGTTGCAACAGATGCGCCGGCTTCCAGGCTGCCAATGCGATCGTGACGCCAAACCGCGGTACATCCGACAGCAACGTGCCACAGTCGGTCCCCACTCCGCTTGGCAGGTCGACCGCATAGGAAGCCACTGCACTCTCCACCAGCGCGCCCAACCTCTGCGCTACCGCGCCGTCCAGCCCGCGGCTCAAGCCAATGCCGAACAGGGCGTCCACCACCTGCGTCGCGGGCGCGGTGGTCATCACATCTTCGACCGGCCCATCCCATGCCGCCCGCGCCCGTCGCGCGGACTCGGTGCCGCTCTCGCTTAAGGCCGCCACACGCACGGGAACGCCGCGCTCGCGCAGCAACCGCGCAACGACAAAGCCATCGCCGCCATTATTGCCCGGACCGCACAGGACCAACAGGTCGCGCCGGTGTCCTGCACGCCAAATGATCTGCGCGACCGCCTTCCCGGCGCATTCCATCAGCGCATAAGGATCGACACCCCTATCGAAAGCCGCCTGCTCTGCCGCTCGCATTTGCGCTGCCGTCAGGACAGACGCGTGGCTCATTGCGCCGGACCGGCGATCTTCACCGGCAGCCGATAGCGATCGTCGCCCACGCTGGCTTCAAGCATATGGTCGCCAACTATGCGCAACTGCACAGCTTCCGCGCCATCGGCCTCCTTCAGTCCGCGCCCATCGGCGAGGACGCGGAATCGGCGAAAACCACCATCCGGGTGACGGATCGTCAGCAGGTCGCCATCGCGCTCCAGCGTGCAATCGGGCGACCAATCCTGCGCTCCTCCAATGCTGCACACCGGCGTGTCATCGCCCTGCGCCGTCGCCGCCTCCTGCTCAGCAGCCGTCCGATCGCCGCTACAGGCCGCAAGCAGCGGCAGCAGACAAAGGCCGGGGAACAGACGCGTCATATCAACCGACCCCGGCATTCCAGCAGCACCGGCCCGATCAGGTCCGCAAATCGCTTCTGGCCGGCGGCGTCCGCCACAAGGTCCTGCCGCATCTCGATCCCAAGATAGGGAATGCCATTGGCTTCGGCATGGCGGTTCATCGTGGCGTTGAGCAATCGACCCGAATAGGGCAACTGGTCGCCAACGATCAGTCCGGCCGCCTCCAGCATGGGAATCGCCATGCGGGCGGCGCGATCATCCTCATTATACAATATGCCGATGTCCCAAGGACGTTTCTGCGCCGGATCGCTCTCCAGTATCGGCGTAAAACTGTGCAGCGACAGGATGAAGGGCGACGTCATCCCATCCAGCAGCACGCCGATGGCGTGATGGTAAGGATGATAGAAACGGATCATCCGTTCCGCCAGGTCCGCGTTGCGATTGCCCGGAATGGCATGGCCATCGCTCATCACCGGTAACAAACCGGCCGCATCCTCTTCCCGGTTGAGGTCGATCACCAGGCGCGACACACCGGCCAACAGGGCGGTGCAGCGCAATTGTTCGGCCAGCAACCCGCTCACTTCCGCCACACCAATATCGATGGCGATATGCTTGCGCAGCAAAGCCGGGTCCACGCCGAGGTCAATATCCTCCGGCACATGCGCTGACGCATGATCAGCGACGATCAAAAGGTCAGTCGGCCCGCCGTCGATGCGGGTGAAGGCTTGCGTCATGCGCTTCTGATCCGTGTTTCCATTATCCACCATTCCGGCCGATCGGCGCCGATCGCCGCAGCGGCCCGGCCCATCGCTATGTCATCATCAAACAGCGCAAAGCAGGTTGCGCCTGACCCCGACATACGCGCTAAGGTGAGCCCCGCCTGTCCATTCAGCATCGCCAACACATCGGCAATGGCGGGCGCCAGCGCAATTGCCGGCTCTTCCAGATCATTGCGTCCCTGCGTGACCAGACGCTCTATGCTGTCAGCCGACAACGGGCCGCGATCCTGCCGGTCCCAGCCCGCAAAAACCGCAGCGGTGGAAACCGCCACACCCGGATTGACCATCAGCATCGGCCGACCTTCCAAACCGGCCACGCCATGGCGCGCCAGTTCCTCGCCACGCCCGCTCACCATCTGTGTCACGCTGGCGACGCAGGCCGGGACGTCCGACCCCAGATCCAGAGCCAGCGCAGCCAGTTCCGCCGGTTCGACCCGTACGTCCCACAGCCGCACCAGCAGGCGCAGCGTCGCGGCCGCATCGGCCGAGCCACCGCCGATCCCCGAAGCGACGGGCAGCATCTTGGTCAGACGCAACCGTGCGCCACGCTCGGTGCCCAGATAATCCTGCAAAGCCTTGGCGGCACGTATGACCAGATTGCGCGGCCCCGCATCCAGCGCGGTGGCGAACGGCCCGTCGATCACCAGATCGATTGCGCCATCGTCAACCGCTTCGCCTTCCAGCCGATCGCCATGATCGGCAAAGACGAACAGACTTTCGAGCGCATGATAGCCATCGTCCCGTCGCCTGCGCACATGCAGAGCGACATTGACCTTGGCATAAGCGGTTTCGACCAGAAGATCGGCTGGAGCCTCCAGATCAGGGTGCGGCATATTCGGGCTTCAATCCCTCGCGGGCCTTAGCGGCCAGCCGCTCGGCAACATCGCCTTCGGCAAAGATGGCCGCCGCGTTCCACGCATAGCGCGCTTCATACCGACGCCCCGCGCTCCACAACGCGTCGCCCAGATGCTCGTTTACCGTGGGGTCGTCTGGTGCGCCCGCCGCCGCGCGTTCCAGCACAGGGACGGCCGCTGTCACATTCCCTGTCACATATTGCGCCCAGCCCAGAGAGTCCGTGATGGACGCGTCCTGCGGTTTCAAGGCACTGGCGCGCTTGAGCAGCGTCAGCGCCTGATCCACATTCTGCCGCCGCTCGATTTGTGCATAGCCCAGATAATTGAGGATGACAGGCTCGTTGGGCGCCAGTCTCGCCGCACGCTCCAGCACGGCGCGCGCGCCGTCCCACTGCTCGCCTTGTTCCAGCGCGCTGCCTTCAAACAACAGCAACGACCATGGCATGGTTTCATCGGTGTAGCCGGCCTGAGCGGCGCGGAATGCGGCGGCAGCCCCGGCGAAATCCTTTTCGTCGGCCAGCAACCGACCCAGCTGCACATGGCGCGCCGCATCCGCCCCAGGCTGCTGCGCCCGGCTGCGCGCCAGAACGATCGCGCCCGCGCGATCGCCCGCTTCGGCCAGCGCGACGATCAATTCCGCTTCGGCCAGCGGACCATACCATCTGTCGCCCGTGGATTTTCGGGCCTCCGCCACGCCAAAGGCCGGATAGCTTGCGGCGGTCAGCAGCCGGGCAGCGATGATGTGACCCTCCGCACTGGTCGGGTCGGCAAAGGTCGCAATTCGCGCGAGCCGCATGCCAAGCGCCACGCCCGCCTCATCCGTTGCTATGTCCGCCGCCAAACGCGCCACCAGCCGCGCATAGCCTTGTGCGGGGGATAGCAGCGCCCGTTTGCCCTTGGGATATTTCCCGCGCTTCAGATCTGATCGCGCCACCGCGAAATCCGCCGAGCCATCCGGCAACATCGCCAACGCTTCATCACGAAAGCCCCGAGCTGCGAACTGGCCGGCAAAATTGAGACGCAGTGCAGCGCCGTCGTTCCCGCCCCGCAAGGCCAGGGCCCGCCGGGCGGCTGGCATGGCCGTCTCCAGATCGCCACGGCTGATAGCCTGCAACGCAACATGCTCGTCAACATAACGCCGCGCCAGATTGGCGAACGGATCAGCGTCGGAAATGACCGGCGGCGCGGCGCGACCTTCGCCCTGCGCGATCCAGCTGCGGATCATCGGCGCCAGAAAAGCGAAATTACCCTCCTGTTCCAGCCTGTCCGTCGCGCGGGCCGCCGCCGTCCAGTCCCGTCGCTCCAGCGCCTCGCCAATCCACAAGAGCGTCCCGTCGCGCGGCAATATCCCTTCTGAATCCAGCATGGTCGCTGCGCGCACCGACAGGTCCTGGTCCCCGCTTTCCAGCGCCTGTGCGAAGGAACGACGTGCGATGGCGATGCTATCAGGGTCCAGCGTCATCGCCGCCCGATAATTGGCCACTGCCGCCTGTAAAGCGCCATCTCCATCGGCCAGCCGCGCTTGCGCATAAGCGTGAAGCGCGCTGTCAGGATCGACGGCCGCGCCAGCGACCGCCGGCATGGCCAGCAGCAAGGCGGGGATGAGGCGCTTACATATTGGGATAATTCGGCCCTCCGCCACCTTCCGGTACGACCCAATTGATGTTCTGGGTCGGGTCCTTGATATCGCACGTCTTGCAGTGAACGCAATTCTGCGCGTTGATCTGGAAACGGGGATCACCCTCTTCCTCGCCGACCACTTCATAGACGCCCGCCGGGCAGTAACGCTGCGCCGGCTCATCATACAGCGGCAGATTATAGCTGATCGGGATCGCCGGGTCCTTGAGCTGCAAGTGGACCGGCTGGTCCTCCTCATGATTGGTATTGCTCAGAAACACTGACGACAGCCGGTCGAAGCTGATGACGCCATCGGGCTTGGGATAGGCGATTGCCGCGCACTGTTCCTTGCGCCAGATTTTCGCATGATCAGGCTTGTGCTTCATGGTGAAGGGCAATCCGATCTTCAACGTGCGCATCCACATATCGATACCCGCAAGCAGCGTGCCGATTGTGTTGCCGAACTTTGCAAGCAGCGGTTCGGCATTCTTGACCAGCTGCAATTCGGTCGCGATCCAGCTGGTCCGTACGCGATCATCATAGTCGGACAGAATGTCGCCCGTGCGCTCTTGCCGGATTGCTTCGAACGCGGTTTCAGCCGCCAGCATGCCGGACTTCATCGCCGTGTGCGTGCCCTTGATCCGGGGCACGTTGACGAAACCGGCGGAACAGCCAATCAGCGCGCCGCCAGGGAACGCCAATTTGGGAATGGATTGCCAGCCGCCTTCATTAATGACGCGCGCACCATAGGACACGCGACGGCCGCCTTCCAGAAACTGCCGGATATCCGGGTGCTGTTTCCACCGCTGAAACTCTTCGAACGGATAGAGATGGGGGTTGCGATAGCCCAGGCCGACGACGAAGCCGAGCGCGACCTGCCCGTTGGCCTGATGATAGAGGAACCCGCCGCCATAGGCATCGGTCAAAGGCCATCCCTGGCTGTGGATGACAAGGCCCGGCTGGTGCTTGCCGGGATCGATATCCCACAATTCCTTCATGCCAAGGCCATAGACCTGCGGTTCGCATTCTGCATCCAGCGCGAACTGCCGCTTCAATATCTTGGTCAGATGGCCGCGCGCGCCTTCAGCGAAGAAGGTATATTTGGCATGAAGCTCCAGGCCCGGCTGATAATCGGGTTTGCGATTGCCTTCCCGATCGATCCCCATGTCACCGGTTGCCACACCCTTCACGCTGCCATCCTCATGATAAAGGATTTCGGCGGCGGCAAAGCCGGGGAAGATTTCGACACCAAGCCCTTCTGCCTGCTCCGCCAGCCAGCGACACAAATTGCCCAGCGACCCGGTATAGGTGCCCTTATTGTGCATCCAGCCCGGCGTCATGAGATGTGGCATGGTGATCTTGCCGTTTCTCGTCAGAAACCAGTGCCTGTTGTCCGTCACCGGCGTATCGGCCAGGCTGCATCCCTGCTCTCGCCAGTCGGGCAGAAGCTCATCCAGAGCCTTGGGATCAATGACCGCGCCGGACAGGATATGGGCGCCGATTTCGGAGCCCTTCTCAAGAACGCATACCGCCAGTTCGTCGCCCGCTTCACTGGCAAGTTGCTTCAATCGAATCGCTGCTGACAGGCCAGCCGGCCCGCCGCCCACGATCACGACGTCATAGGGCATCGATTCCCGTTCGCTCATTCATCCCTCCTTGGCGCGACCGGCGGGCTGCACCCCGGCTGTCCGATCACCGCATTAGTCCAACAGTTTGTCATCCCAGGCGATGAAGCAGCTTGACCCCCTCGTCAACCTCTGGCCCTAGATGACGGCGATGCGGGGAATAATACAGGATGATGGCCAAATTGCCGCCCAGGCCTATCTGACCTGGTGGCAATCGGCCGGCGTGGACAGCGCCGTAGCGGAAGCGCCGATCAATTGGCTGCGCCCTGCTGTTGCGCCGGTTTCCGGTCATTCGGCAAGCCGCCCTACGTCCGTTGTTACTAACCAAAAGCCCAAAGAGCTCGAATCGTTCCAACGCTGGCTCCAGGACGATTCCGCGCATCCCGAACATCATTGGCCGGGCCGCGCCATTCTCCCTGCCGGATCGGTCGATGCCCCGTTGATGATCGTGACTGACATGCCCGATCCCGCCGATCTGGATGCCGGAACGCTACTGGCCGATCGCGCTGGGGGGCTGTGCGACGCCATGTTGCGCGCGATCGGATTGGATCGCGCGGACGTCTATGTCGCCTCCCTGTTTTTTCGTCGCCCGCCCGGCGGCATGGTGGAAGCGGCCGACCTGGCAGCCGCTGCAGATCGTATGCGCACACATGTTCATCTGGCCCGGCCTCGCCGTCTGCTGCTGCTGGGCGACAGGACGGTCCGTGCGCTGATGCCGGTGAGCGGTGAAGTGCAGCCGGATAGTTTACGCAACTTTAATCATGATGGCGGCATCGTGCCCGCTGTCGCCACATTCCACCCGCGCCTTCTGCTCAGCCAGCCCGCGGCAAAGGCGGAATGCTGGCGCGCCCTGCAAAGCCTGATCGAGGAAAACCGTCCGTGATTCGAGCCGCGACCCGCCTGTCTTGTCTTGCCATGCTTGCCGCAGCGGGGATCGCGGCCGCGCCCGCCCGCGCCGAAACCGCCGACGTACTGCCGGATATGAAGACGATCGGCGCGGCCGCGTCGCCCTTTGACCTGCGCGATGGCGACAAGGCTCGTTACAGCGCGATCTTCGGCGCGCTGAAGGGCGAACGCTGGGCTGAGGCCAAGGCGATGATCCTGGCGCTGGACCCGCAGGACGCGGTGCGCCCGGTCGCTCTGTCGGAACTCTATCTTGCCCGCAATTCCCCGCGCGTGGAACTGTTCGATCTGCTGGATCTCATCAACAAGGCGGCCTGGCTGCCCAGAGCCGATCAGTTGTCTCGCCTCGCCCAAAAACGCGGCGCGACGATCCTGCCCGCACTTCCCCAGATCCAGAAAATGGTCTGGCTTGGCTCGGCGCCCCGCCGCCAATATGTCGCGGCCGTCAAGACCGACATGCTGGCGCAGGCGCTGACCGGCAAGATTCAGGGCTTCATCAATGCCGATGATCCGATGGGCGCCGAAGGCTTGTTGTCGACCGGGGAGGCGGGCTTGTCGCCGGAAGGCCTGACCGAAGTACGGCAGCGCGTGGCCTGGGCCTATTATATTGAAAATGACGATAGTAACGCCCGTCGTATGGCCGCCCGCGCGCTCGAAACGCGGACCGGCGGTGATTGGACGGTGCAGGCGCACTGGACCACTGGCCTTGCCGCGTGGCGCCAGAATGACTGCCGCGCGGCCGCGCCGGCCTTCGCCAATGTCGCCGCGCTGGCCGGCAATAGCGACATGCGCGCCGCCGGGGCCTATTGGGCGTCGCGCGCCTATATGGTTTGCGGCGAAGCAGAAAAGGTCGAGAATTATCTGAAACTTGCCGCCCGCTCGGATGAAACCTTCTATGGGCTTCTGGCGCGGGAGTCGCTGGGCATGCCGCTGGGCGGAGCGCCCCTCGCCGCCCGCTTTGGCAGCAGCGAATGGCAAAAGCTCAAGGACAGCCCCAATGCCCGTGCAGCGATCGCATTGGCTGCGATCGGACAGCAGGACGAAGCGGACGAGTTGCTGCGCTATCAGGCAAAACTGGGCGGCGCAGACCAATATGATGCCTTGCTGCGCCTTGCCAGCACGCTCAACCTGCCCGCGACCCAGCTATGGTTGGCGCATAACGGCCCTGCTGGCACGCAGCCCGGTAGCTTCGCCCGCTTCCCCGCGCCCGACTGGCGTCCCGATGGCGGATGGCGGGTCGATCCGTCGCTGATCTACGCCCACACGCTTCAGGAATCCGGTTTTCGCACCAATGTCGTCAGCAGCGCCGGCGCGCGCGGCCTGATGCAGGTGCGTCCCGGCACGGCAGGCGATGTTGGCCTGACCGACGCCGCGCAGCTCTTTGTTCCCTCCACCAACATGGAATTTGGCCAGCGTTATCTGGAGAGCCTCCGCGACATGAGCGCGACCGGTGGCCTGCTGCCCAAGGTGATGGCCGCCTATAATGCCGGGCCGCAACCGGTCGAGCGGTGGAACACGCAGGTGCACGACAAGGGCGATCCCCTGCTGTTCATGGAATCGCTGCCCTATTATGAAACCCGCGCTTATGTGAACATCGTCATGCGCAATTACTGGATGTACCAGATCCAGGCAAAGGGCGCCGCCGAGTGTCTGACCGGCATGGCGCAGGGCCTGTGGCCGACCTTTCCGACAGCCAATGGCATGAAGCTCGTGCGCCTCAGCAAAGCCGATGGGCAAGGAAGCATTGGCGGCGGCACCGACTGATGCCGATCGACGACAGCCGGCCTTTCGTGCCGGTCCGCATCGCCGTGCTGACCGTGTCCGACACGCGCGGCCCGGCCGACGACCGTTCGGGCGATACGCTGGTCGAGCGGCTGGAAACGGCGGGGCATGTCCTGGCCGCCCGCTATATCGAGCGCGATGACAGGGCCGCCATCGTCGCACGGCTGCACGCCTGGATCGACGATCCCCAGATCGACGTCATCCTGACGACCGGCGGTACGGGCGTTACCGGCCGCGATGTGACGCCCGAAGCACTGCGCCAGGTGCAGGACAAGGAAATACCAGGGTTTGGCGAGCTATTTCGCTGGTTGAGCTTCCAGACCATCGGCACATCAACCATTCAGTCACGGGCCACGGCATGCGTTGCGCGGGGCACCTATATCTTCGCCCTGCCCGGCTCAACCGGCGCGGTGAAGGACGCGTGGGACGGCATTCTCGTCAGCCAACTCGACAGCCGGTTTCGTCCCTGCAACTTCGTCGAACTGATGCCGCGCCTGACTGAGCAGTGACGGCACGGCATCTTCGCGCCATCCGCCCAACCGGCCTCTCGACTCTGTGCCTCCCTGCCGACTAAGGCAAAGGTCATGACAAGCATCGGAATCTTTGGAGCAGGCGGCCGCATGGGCCGCGCGATCGCCGCCGCAGCAACGGACGCAGGCCTTTCCATCGCCGGAGGCACCGACCGCACGGCCGACGGCGAAATCACGCCGGGCGTCGCCATGTCAGACGATCCGCTCGCACTGGCTGCGCGATCCGACATCCTCATCGACTTTTCCGCGCCCGCTGCCTTGTCTGCCCATCTCGAGGCCTGCATCACGGCGCATAAGCCCATCCTGATTGGCACGACCGGTCTTGATGCGACCCACCACGCCCTGATCGACGAGGCGGCGGCGAATATCCCCGTGCTCCAGACCGGCAACACCTCGCTTGGCGTCAACCTGCTCGCGGCGCTTGTGGAACAGGCGGCGGCCGGCCTGGGTGAGGACTGGGACATCGAAATTGTCGAGATGCATCACCGCCACAAGGTCGATGCGCCGTCCGGCACGGCGCTGTTGCTGGGAGAGGCAGCAGCGCGCGGTCGCGGCATCGTGCTGGCCGATCATAGCGAGCGCGGGCGCGATGGCATTACGGGGCCACGCACGCCCGGAACAATTGGCTTTGCCGCGCTGCGTGGTGGATCCGTGGCGGGCGATCATCAGGTCATCTTTGCCGCTGAAGGCGAGCGGATAGAAATAGGCCATCGCGCGGAAAATCGCACCATCTTCGCTCGCGGCGCTGTGAAGGGCGCGCTCTGGCTCGCCGGCCAGCCTGCCGGTCGCTACGACATGAAAGCCGTGCTGGGTCTCTAAATGAACAAGACGCAGATTTTCGACTTTTTCAGCCGCCTTGCCGACGCCAATCCCGCCCCGCAGACCGAGCTGGACTATGGCAATGACTATCAGCTTCTCGTGGCGGTGGTGTTGTCGGCACAGGCAACCGATGTCGGCGTCAACAAGGCGACCCGCGCCCTGTTTCGTGAAATCCATACGCCTCAGCAGATGATAGACCTGGGCGAGGACGGCCTTAAACAGCATATCAAGACGATCGGCCTGTTCAATGCGAAGGCGAAGAATGTCATTGCGCTGTCAGCCATTTTGGTGCGCGATTTCGGCGGACAGGTGCCGCAGGATCGCGATACGCTCACGACCCTGCCCGGTGTCGGGCGAAAGACCGCCAACGTCGTTGTGAACACGGCCTTTGGTCAGGAAGCCTTTGCCGTCGATACCCATATCTTCCGCGTCGGCAACCGCACCGGCCTTGCGCCCGGGAAAACTGTGTTGGCCGTCGAGCAGAAACTCGACAAACGCGTGCCCGCCCCCTTTCGCCGCGACGCGCATCACTGGCTGATCCTGCATGGCCGTTATGTGTGCAAGGCGCGGCGGCCGGAATGCTGGCATTGTATTGTGGCGGACCTGTGTCGCTACAAACCCAAGACGCCTCCGCCCGCATCCGCAGCGGGAACCCGCGGCAGCCGCGCCCGTTCTCGTGCCGTTCAGGAGCCTCCTGCCAAATAATGACGGAAGACCCTGCCCCGCGCCGTCGATCCGGCGGGAGATGAGGAGAAAGATGATGGCCGTCAGCACCCCGATCCGTCTATTGTCGGCTTTTGCCGTTATCGCGCTCGCGCAGCCGGCGATCGCCAAGGATAAGCCTGACCCCTATGTCGCCAA
The DNA here is from genome assembly GCF_002431195.1 of Sphingobium sp. UBA5915. NCBI lineage: Bacteria > Pseudomonadati > Pseudomonadota > Alphaproteobacteria > Sphingomonadales > Sphingobiaceae > Sphingobium > Sphingobium sp. UBA5915. Next base: position 30,533 of record NZ_DJDV01000023.1, read on the forward strand.
GGGCGAACCGGTCGATTGCATCAACATCCGCTCGATCCGCTCATCCCGTGTGCGGGACGACCGCACGATCGACTTTGAGGTCAGCAACCGGAAAATCTACCGCAACACGCTGCCCAACAGTTGTCCCAGCCTCGGTTTCGAAAAACGTTTTTCGTATCGCACCAGTATATCCCAGCTTTGTTCTGTCGATATCATCACCGTGCTTTGGAATGTCGGCCCGGGCCTGCAACCGGGCGCAAGCTGCGGACTGGGCAAATTCCAGCCGATGGAAAAGCCTGCAAAATAAGCTGCCATCAGGCGATTTGATGCTGGCACAGCGCGCCGGGCTTTGCTAAGCGCCGCTCCTGACCTGCGTCACGCACCCATAGCTCAGCTGGATAGAGCGTTGCCCTCCGAAGGCAAAGGCCAGTGGTTCGAATCCACTTGGGTGCACCATTATTTCAATCACTTAGCCGACCCGAACGAAGCCAACACAGCCACGGGTGTGCGGTAATATGCATGCTATTATCAATTTCGGCGGTTGAAAGCATCAAGTGCCTCCCCTCGAAAATCGGGATGGTGATGGCTGTAACGCTCCGTCGTCCGCGCATCGGAGTGGTCAAGCCAACCACCGATCTGGAACAGAGGCACCCCCTTGCGCGTGAACCGGGTGCCGCAGGTGGCGCGCTTGTCATAGCGGGGGCGATGGGTCGCCACTGCTTGACCTTTCTTTGTGTCAGCTGACAGATTCCCCAGAAGAATGCTCCAGACTGCTCCACAGCGCGATCAGTCGAACAGGTTGAGCGGTATCGCGTCCCCCATGGCTCGATAACCGGCGGGCGATGGATGCAGCGCATCGCCATCGTCATAGGCCGGTAGCAATCGCTCCGGCTTGGCCGGATCCCGCATCACCCGGTCGAAATCGACCACTGCATCGAAATGCCCGGGCGTCCTGATCCATGCATTGACCGCCTGCCTGTCGGCTTCGTTGTCGCGGTTTGCGTGGTAATAACCATTGCCGACGAACGGCATGATCGTTCCACCGATCACCTTGACGCCCTTGGCGTGGGCGCGCGCGATGATCTGGCGATAGGCGCCGATGATCCGTGTGACATGCGAGTCATGCTCCGCCTGACTGACCGGAGCCTCAAGCGTCAGCGTTCCCAGGTCATTGATTCCTTCCAGTACGATCAGATGCGTAACCCCCGGTTGCGCCAGCACGTCACGGTCCAGCCGCGCCAGCGCGTTGGGGCCGAGCCCGTCATTGAGCAGTCGGTTGCCGCCAATCCCCTGATTGACGATGGCGATGCCGGGCCGCTGCGGATCCGCCTGGAGCCGCTTCGCCAGCACATCCGTCCAGCGGTCATTACCGTTCGTTGTCGATCCCTTGCCATCGGTGATCGAGTCGCCAAGCGCCACGATCAGCCGGGACGGCGCGCAGCGCTCGACCTCCAGCGCCGCAAGATTGAACCAGTGATCGAAATGCGCCGCGCCCGCCATTGTCGCATCGCTCAAATGATCGCCCGGCATATGCCAGGATGTGGCGCGCGAACCGGGATGCGATGTTTGTTCCGGCTCACCATCATAGTGGAGCGAGATCGCGATCGTCTCCAGCGCCTTGGCAGGCATATCGACCGGATCAGACAAATAGTCCGCACCGGCCGGGATGATCACCGCAGCCCGCCCGTCAAACCGCAGTGGCATCGATGTTGCGGCATCGATAGTCGGCGATCCCGAAGATTGCGCACGGGCGATGCTGGCACCGGAGATCCGCAACGGTCTGGTCCCGGCAACATTGGAAAACCGCACCCGTATCCGGTTCCCATCCACCGATGGCCGTACGATCTGACGCAAGGTCTGGTCCCGCAATGTGCCCGACGGCAATTCCGCGTCGCCGGTTGGGCGGAATTGCGAGGATGCCCAGGCGGAAACCCAGTCAGCCGAACAGTCCCTGGCGTGCGCGATCGGAGTCGCCGACAGCGCGAGCGGCAGGAGAAGGGCGGACCAACGGTTCATCTTCAAGCTTTCAAAACCATCATGAAACGACGACCGGAGCCGCATCTTTCTCACTCCGCAATTTCGCCAGAGCAGCGCGCGCGCCATGGGTTTCCAGGACGCTCAACCACTTCGTCAACGTCTCTCTCCACGCAGCATGCTCGGCCAGCTTCGGCGGTACGATGGCACCCAGCGCAAGGATGGCGTCGACCCGCCCGCGACTATCGCTTGCGCCGGACAGCGACTCAGCGATGGGACGGGCCAGCGGATCATCCACGACATGCCCTGCGCCTTGATCGTCAACACCCGCCTGCCAGCGAATCCAGGCGGCGACCGCCAGCGACAGGGCGGCGACACCCTGTCCCTCTTCCAACCTGGCCGCGATCGGTGCCAGCAGCCGCTGCGGCAACTTCTGGCTGCCGTCCATGGCGATCTGTCGCGTTCGATGTCGCAACGTCGGATTGTCAAAGCGCGCCATCAGGTCGCGACGATAGGCCGCGACATCCAGTTCGGGCGGCGGCGTCAGGGTTGCTTCCGCCTCATCCCACAAAGCCTCGACGAAGGCGCGCGCCTCAGGCAACGTCAGCACTTCGTGAACATGATCGATACCAGCAAGCCCGCCTAGATAAGCAATGCCGCTATGCGCCCCGTTCAAAAGGCGCAGCTTCGCCTCTTCCCAGGGCGCGACCGCGGCTGTCACCTGCACGCCGGCCCCAAATGTCGGGCGCGGACCGCAAAACCAGTCTTGTATCACCCATTGCAAAAAGGGTTCGGTCTTGACCATTGCCTGGTCTTCCACACCCAGACGCCTGCCAAGTGCGGCAACATCGTCCGCCGTCGTCGCTGGCACGATCCTGTCCACCATCGTTTCGGGGAACGCGCCTTCCGCTGCGATCCAGTCCGCCAGCGCAGTGTCATGCCTCCGCGCCAGGTCCAGGACCGCCCCGCGCAGCCGCTGCCCATTATGCGGCAAATTGTCGCAACTGATCGCGGTAAAGGGCGTGAGCCCTTCCTTCTTGCGCCGCGCCAGGGCCGCAACCAAATAGCCCGGCGCGGTCTGCGGAGCCTTCAAGGACACCAGATCAGCCGCGACCTGGGCATCCCCCTCAATCAGGCCTCCTGTGGCTGGATCGAGCTTGTAGCCCTTCTCCGTCACGGTCAGCGTGACGATATGCGTATCCGGCGCTGTCAGCGCCGCCAGCAACGCTTCGGGGTCCTCTGGCGCGACGATTACCTGGCGGACTGCGCCGATGACCTGCGCCCGATCCGCCGAACCGTCGCGCACCAGCATGGTGTAGAGGCCGTCCTGCGGGGCCATCTGGTCCCGCACGGCGGGCGAACGCAGAGATGCCGCGATGATGCCCCAGCGCAAATCACCGGCATTGAGCGACTCTTCGAAAATGGCCGCCTGATGCGCGCGATGAAATGCGCCGATGCCCAGATGGACGACGCCCGCCCGCACCGCCGCGCGGTCATAGGAAGGACGCCGCACATCACGTGGCAGGGATTTCAGATGATGCCGAGACAGTCGCGTCACAGCTTATACGCCTGCTTCGGCAGATCATAGGCCAGCGCGCGCGCAAGCTCGAATGCCTCATCCTCTTCCAGACGATGTTCGGCGACCAGTTGAGCCAGCCAACCGCAATCCATCCGCCGCGCAACGTCATGCCGTGCCGGGATCGACAGAAAGGCGCGCGTGTCGTCATTGAACCCAACGCTATTGTAGAATCCGGCGGTTTCGGTCATCCGTTCGCGAAAGCGGCGCATGCCTTCTGGGCTGTCGTGGAACCACCAGGGCGGCCCCAGACGCAAGGCGGGATAATGACCCGCCAGCGGCGCCAGTTCGCGCGAGTAGACGTCCTCGTCCAATGTGAAGAGAATGAGGGTGAGGCGCGGATCATTGCCATAAAGGTCCAGCAAAGGCTTCAGGGAGGTCACGAACTCGCCGGCAGTTGGAATGTCCGCGCCCTTGTCCTTGCCGAACCGCGCGCGCACTGCGTCATTATGGTTCCGATGCACGCCGGGATGCAATTGCATCACCATGCCGTCTTCGGTCGACATGCGCGCCATCTCAACCAGCATATGTCCCCGGAACAGTTCGGCATCCCGGGCGCTCACTGGCCCACTGACCACTTTGGCGAACAAGGCTTCGGCCTCCTGCTGGGGCAGGTTAACAGTGAAGGCGCTCGGATGGCCGTGGTCGGTCGACGTCGCACCCGCCGCGCGGAAATCGGCGCGTCTTTTTTCGTGCGCGCGCAGATAGCCTGCATAGCCGACATCCTCTCCCGCCATCGCGCAAAAGCGCTGCACATTGTCGATGAACCTGGGATCGTCGGGATCGAGCACCGGATCGGGACGGTAGGCGGTCACGACCTTGCCGTTCCAGCCCGACTCCCGGATCGCGCGATGATGATCGAGCGGGTCAAGCGGCCCCTCGGTCGTTGCAATCACCTCGATATTATAGCGCTCGAACAGCGCGCGCGGCCGGAAGGCATCGGTCGCAAGGGCGGCATCTATCACGTCATAATAATGATCGGCCGTCGCCGCCTCCAGACGAACATCTATGCCAAAGGCCTCAGCGAAAACCCAGTCGAGCCACAGCCGCGACGGCGTTCCGCGAAACAGGTGATAGCGTTCGGCAAAGCGTCGCCAGATCGCCCGCGGATCGTTTGCTGTGGGGCTGCCATCCATGGTGGCTATGCCCAGATCCTCCAGCGGGACGCCCTGGCTGTACAGCATGCGAAACACATAATGGTCCGGTATGATCAGCAATTCGGCCGGATTGGCGAAGGGCCGGTCATAGGCAAACCATCGTGGGTCCGTGTGGCCGTGCGGGCTGATGATCGGCAGGTCCTTGACCGACCCATAAAGCCGCCTTGCGATGTCCCGCGTCGCCGGATCGGACGGAAACAGGCGGTCGGGATGCAGACGCAAAATTTTGGTCAAGCTGAAGCTCCTTGGCCAGGCGTGACATCGGTGACAACGACCTGATAACGCGGGATTATGATATGGATGGTGAAAAGGGCGACCAGATAGGCGCAGGATGCGACCAGGAAGATTGGGCCGTAGCTGCCAACCGTTTCCAGGATGATGCCCGCAAATTTTGCCATCAGCATGCCGCCGATCGCACCTGCCAGCCCGCCTAGACCGACCACGGACCCCGCCATCCAGCGAGGGAAAACGTCCCCCGGCAGGGCATAGAGATTGGCCGAAAACCCTTGATGCCCTGCGCAGGCGAGGCCGATCAATCCCACCGCGACCCACATGCTGGGCGCCTGTGCGGCAAAGGCGATCGGTACGGCGCAAAGCGCGGCGAGGAACATTGCCGCCTTGCGCGAGCGATTGACGCTCCAGCCCCGACCCATGAACCGCGAGGACGCCCAACCGCCCGCCACCGATCCGACATCCGCCAGCAGGTAGACGGCGATCAAAGGCGGACCGAAGTCCAGCATCTTGACGCCATATTGCTTGTTGAAGAAGTCAGGCAGCCAGAAAAGAAAGGTCCACCAGACCGGGTCGATCAGAAAACGCCCCGCCATATAGGCCCAGGTTTGCCGGTGCCGGAACAGGGTCACCCATTTGACCGGCCGCTGTTCCTCGACAGGGTCGGTTTCGATCCAGGCCAGTTCCTCTGCCGTTAGCCCCTTCTTCTCGCGCGGTCGGCGATAAAAGCCGAGCCATGCCGCCAGCCAGATAACCGTGAGCAATCCTGTCAGAATGAAGGCCCACCGCCAACCCAGCGTCACCGCGATGACCGGCACCACAAGCGGTGTCAGGATCGCGCCGACATTGGACCCCGCGTTGAAGATGCCGATGGCCAGCGCCCGCTCCTTCTTCGGGAACCACTCGTTGGTCGCGGCAATAGCGGCGGGAAAGGTGCCCGCTTCGCCGATCGCCAGCGGAATGCGTGCCAGCAACATACCCGCCGTCGAGGTAAAGAAGATGTGCGCGACATGTCCGATGGTCCAGAGCGAGACCGCAAGCGCATAACCAGCGCGCGCGCCTATGCGGTCGATGAGGCGCCCGAACGCCACATAGGCAATGCCGTAGCCGGCCTGGAACCAGATGGCGAGATCGGCATACCCGCTCTCACTCCAGCCGTAACGCGCCTGTAGATCGGGCTTCAGCGTCGGCAGAACCAGCCGGTCGATATAGCTCAGGACGACCGCCGCGAAGAGCAGCGCGCAAACGATCCAGCGGACTTTCCCTGATGGCTTGGGCATGGTGGCCATCTCACTCTCCTCAGGCGGCGCGATAATCGTAAGAGCGAAGGGTGCGGGCAGCGTGCAGGCTGCCCGCCCCCAACCAGCCTTGGTGGATCACCAATTGAACATGGTCCCGTCCTCCAGCCGGTTCACCGGCAGGAACGCGCGCTTATATTCGTATCCTGCCGCCAGTTCCTCGTCGATATCGACGCCCAGGCCCGGCTGGTCGCCCGGATGCATCATGCCGTCTGCGAACGCGTAGGCATGGGGGAAGACCGCGTCCGTTTCCGGCGTATGGCGCATATATTCCTGGATGCCGAAATTGGGCACGCTGAGGTCGAAATGCAGGGCGGCGGCCATGCACACCGGCGACAGGTCGGTCGCGCCATGACAGCCGGTACGGATCTGGTACAAATCGGCCAGCGCCGCAATGCGCCGCAAGTGCGTGATGCCGCCGGCATGGACTACCGTCGCGCGAATATAGTCGATCAGCTGATTCTGGATCAGGTCCTTGGCGTCCCAGATCGAATTGAAGATCTCGCCTACCGCCAGCGGCGCCGTGGTATGCTGGCGGATCAGACGGAACGCTTCCTGATTTTCGGCAGGCGTCGCATCCTCCAGCCAGAAGGGGCGATAGGGTTCCAGGTCCTTGCCCAGCCGTCCCGCCTCGATCGGTGTCAGGCGGTGATGGATGTCGTGCAGCAGGTGCACGTCCCATCCCAAAGCCTCGCGCGCCGCCTTGAACAACTCGGGCACGATCCGCAGATATTTTGACGTGTTCCAGATATTCTCGGTCGGCAGGTCCGCGTCGGCTGGCTCGTAGAAATATTTGTCCTTGCTGACGCCATAAGTGCTGGCCATGCCCGGTACGCCGCATTGCAGGCGGATCGCCTTATAGCCTTGTGCCTGATAATCCAAGGCGACCTTGACGGTGTCCTCGATCGTGGTGCCGTTGGCATGGCCATAGACCATCACGCCCTCGCGGCTCGCCCCGCCCAGCAATTGATAAACCGGCAGCCCGGCAATCTTGCCCTTGATGTCCCATAGCGCCATATCGACCGCCGCGATCGCGGTCATGGTGACAGGGCCCCGCCGCCAATAGGCGCCCTTGTAGAGATATTGCCACAGATCCTCGATCCGATGCGCATCGCGGCCGATCAGGCAGGGAATGACATGATCCGTCAGATAGCTGGCGACCGCCAGTTCGCGACCGTTCAGCGTTGCGTCGCCAAGGCCATAGACGCCCTCATCGGTCATGATCTTGAGCGTGACGAAATTGCGGCCAGGACAGGTGATGATGACCTTGGCGTCGATGATCTTGGGCATGAGGGCAGTCCTGTTCAGATGATTTCGAGCGTGACGGATTGGAGGGTTTCGCTGTCCGGCCCGACCATGATGTCGAAAAGGCCCGGTTCGACCACTTCCTCCATATCGAGATTCCAGAGCGAAAAGGCGTCTGGGCCAAGGAGGATACGCACCGTCCTGGTTTCGCCGGGAGCCAGGGTAACGCGCTCAAAGCCCTTCAATTCCTTGATCGGGCGGGTGACGCTCGCCGTCTGGTCGCGGACATAGATCTGAACGACCTCGTCGCCCTGGCGGTCGCCGGCGTTGCGCACATCGACCTCAACCGCGACACTCCCCCCCGTGCCGATCCTCTCGGAGGAAAGCCTTGGCGTCCCAATATCAAAGCGGGTGTAGCTAAGGCCAAATCCGAATGGGAAGAGCGGCGATATATCCTCGAACACATAGCCGCGCCGCGCGCTTGGCTTGCGATTGTAGAAAATGGGCACCTGTCCCGCATCGCGCGCCACGGTGACGGGCAATTTGGCCCCCGGGTTGACGTCCCCGAACAGGATGTCCGCCATCGCGGTGCCGCCCTCCTGTCCCGGATACCAGCATTCCAGCAAGGCATTGCAGCCATCCACGACTGCCGGGTAGCTTGGCGGGCGGCCGTTGATCGCGCAGACGATCACGGGTTTGCCGGTAGCCTTCATTGCGGCGAACAAGTCATTCTGCTCGCCCACCAGGTCCAGGCTCGTGCGATCACCCAGATGGTTTTTCGCAAACCCTTCACGGCTTGTCTGTTCGGTGTCGCCGATCGCCAGGATGATGACATCCGCACCCGTCGCGACCTCGACCGCCTCGGCGATCAACGCACGATTTTTCTTCGGATCTGCCAGCAGCACCTCGTCCACGGACCGGTCTTCGCTTTGCGTGATGAAAACGCCCTGCGCGTGAACCACCTCTGTCTTTCCAGCGAGCTTGGCTCTGACGCCATCCAGCAGAGACACCGTTTGCCGCGGGATGGAAGAATAGCCGCCCAGACGTGCAATGGCCGCATTCGGCCCGATGACGGCAACGCGCCGATGCGCTCCGGCGGTCAGCGGCAATGTCCCGTCATTCTTCAGGAGGGCAATGGACCGATGTGCAGCCTTTAGCGCCAGCGCGCGCGCTTCTGCGTTGCCGGTCAATGTGTCCCAGTCCCGTCGCGGCCAGGGATTTTCAAACAGGCCTGCGCGGACCTTGAGCGTCAACATGCGCCGTGCGGCAAGATCGACGGCCTCAAGCGGCACTTTCCCGCTGCGAACCTGCTCGACCAAGGTGCGAAAACCGATGCCGTCGGGCAGTTCACAATCGACGCCAGCGCGCAACGCCGCTCTCGCCGCTGCTTCCAGATCAGGCTGGACATGATGGATGGTGTCGAGTTCCGGTACGGCGCCATAGTCGCTCACAACCGCGCCGTCGAAATGCCATTCGCCGCGCAATATGTCGCCCAGCAACCACCTGTTCTGGTGCGAGGGCACACCGTCTATCTCGTTATAGCTGGGCATCACCGCGGCAATGCCGGTGCGCTTCACCACCGCGCGGAAAGGCGGGAAGAAATTTTCGCGCAGTTCGCGCTCGCTGACCGGCGCCGGCGCGATATTCTCGCCGCTCTGCGGCTGGCCATGCCCCGTCATATGCTTGAGCGTCGCCATCACCTTGTCAGGCCCGATCTGCTTGCTTTCGCCTTGCAGGCCCAGCACCGCCGCCACGCCCATTTCGCCGCACAGATAAGGATCCTCGCCAAACGTCTCCTCGATCCGCCCCCAGCGCGGATCGCGGGCAATGTCCACCACCGGCGACAGTGCCAGATGGACGCCGCGCGCCCGGACTTCACGCGCAATCACGGCCTGAACCTCGCGCATCAGGTCCCGGTCGAAGCTGCCCGCCATGCCGATAGCCATGGGGAACATGGTGGCGTCGGTCGCCATATAGCCATGCAGCGATTCTTCATGAAACAGCACCGGAATGCCCAGGCGGGTTTTCTCGATCGTCCATGTTTGCACGGCTTCGATGAAGTCGACCGTGTCGCGGGGCGTGCGCCAGCGCGCGCCGACACCCCCGGCCTGCGTCGATCCGTTCGGCGCGCCCCGTCGGTCAGACGGTCGCGTGATCTGGCCGAAACCGGCGGGATAGGCTTCACTTGCCTTGGTCGGGGAGAAGGTCAGATCGTCCATCACTTCAGCCTTCGTGGCCCAAAGCGCGATGATCTGGCCGACCTTTTCCTCCAGCGTCATCCGGCTCAAAAGATCGCTTACGCGCAGGTCTACCGGCGCACCCGCATCCTTATAGAGCGGCCCCCTCTTTTTGGCCGCAGACGCGGGGACGGCCGCAAGCAGGGATGTGGACGCCATCAGCCCCAGTGCCTGCCGGCGTGCGAAACCGGCGCTCATGGCGTCACCGTCAGGGTGGTGGACTGCAAGGCGACCGAACTGTTTCCGGTCATGATCTCGAACTCGCCCGGTTCGACCACTCGGTGCATCTTGTCGTTCCACATCTGAAGGCTCTCGGGCGTGATGGTGAAGCGCACCGTGCGCACCTCTCCGGGTTTGAGGGACACACGCTCAAATCCCTTCAATTCCTTGATGGGTCGCGTGACGGAACTTACCTTGTCATGGATATAGAGCTGGACAACCTCGTCGCCTTCGCGCGCGCCATCGTTGCGGACATCGACGGTCACGCTGGTGGTGCCGCCCGGCCCGATGCTGGACTGCGCGAGACGCGGCGGGGACAAGGTGAAGTTCGTATAGCTAAGGCCAAAGCCAAAGGGATAAAGCGGCGCATTCGTGTCGAACAGATAGCCGCGGCCCGCGCTTGGCTTCACATTGTAGAAGGCCGGCAATTGCCCGACCGAACGCGGCACTGTGACCGGCAACTTGCCGCCCGGATTGACGTCGCCAAACAATATGTCGGCGACCGCATGACCGCCCTGCTCGCCCAGATACCAGCCCTCCAGCAGGGCATTGGCTTCTTCGCTGACCTTGACCGTGGAAGCGGGCCGACCGTTGATGAGCACGACAGTGATTGGCTTGCCTAGCGTCTTAAGGGCGTCGAACAGTTCCTGCTGCTCCCCGACCAGATCCAGACTGGGCCGGTCGCCCAGATGATTGGCGGCCCAGCCCTCCCGGCTCGATTGCTCGGTATCGCCCAGCGTCAGCACGATGCGATCGACATTCCGGGCGGCCTCCACCGCCTGCGCGATCAAACGGCGATTCTCCGCCGGGTCGGCCTTGTCCACCTTGTCCGCCCACCAGTCGTCATCTTCCGTGATCTTTACGCCCTGCGCAAAGACGATGCGTGCGCGATCGCCAACCCTGGCCTTGATGCCGTCCAGAATGGAAACGACATGCGGCGGCTGTCCGTAATAGCCGCCCAGCCGCGCCACCGCCGCGCTTGGCCCGATGACCGCGATCGACCCTTCCACCTTCAAAGGCAGCATGCCGTCATTCTTCAGCAATGTGATCGACCGCTGCGCCGCGGTGCGAGCTAGCGCGCGCGCCTCCGCGTCATTGGTAAGCGCTACTGCCTGCGCCGCATCTGCATAGGGATGCTCGAACAGGCCAGCGCGGAACTTCAATTCCAGCATGCGCCGCACGGCCTTATCGACTTGCGCCTCGCTGACCTTGCCCGCGCGGACCTGATCGCCGAGCGTGGCATAGGACAATCCTTCAGGCAGGTCCGCGTCCACCCCCGCGTCCAGAGCCCGCCGCGCGGCCTCATCCAGACTGCCCGCGACATGGTGGATGTTCATCAACTGATCGACACCCGAATAATCGGACACAACCGCGCCACGAAAGCCCCATTCCCCGCGCAGCACATCGTCCAGCAGCCAGCGGTTCATGTGGCTTGGCACGCCATCAATCTCATTATAGCTGGCCATCACCGCGTTGATGCCGGTGCGCTTCACCACTTGCTCGAACGGCGGAAAGAAATTTTCGCGCAGTTCGCGTTCCGAAATCGGGGCAGGCCCAACATTGGTGCCACTCTCCGGCTGGCCATGGCCGGTGAGATGCTTGAGGGTCGCGAATACCTTTCCGGAGCGCAAGTCATGCGACCGACCCTCGCCCTGTAACCCCTCCACCGCCGCGACTCCCATTTCGCCGACCAGATAGGGGTCCTCGCCATAGGTTTCCTCGATCCGCCCCCAGCGTGGGTCGCGCGCGATGTCGACCACGGGCGACAGCACCATCGGCACGCCCCGAACGCGGATTTCGCGCGCGATCACGCTGTTCACCTGCTGCACCAGATGCGGGTCCCAGGACGACGCGAGCGCGATCGATTGCGGGAAGCTGGTAGCGCCCACCGCAGCGTAACCATGCAAACCTTCTTCATGGAACAGGATCGGAATGCCCAGGCGGGTCTGCGTCATCGCCCATTTTTGCAAAGCGTTGACCAGCGCAACGGTCTGGCGGGGGTCGCGACCCCGGGCAACGCGTGGACTGACCGCGCCTTTGGCGTCGGACGGCCGCGTGAAATGACCCAAACCATTGGGATAGCGCGCCGCGAGCCTTGCAGGATCGAGCTGCAAATGATCGTCAAAAATCTGGGTCTTGCTTTCCCACACAGTGGTGATTTGGGCGATCTTCTCGTCCAGCGACATACGCCCGATCAAGTCGTCGATCCGCGCTTCGACCGGTGCGGACGCATCCTTGTAGAGCGGCCGCTGATCCTGCGCCGCGCGCACGGATTCCATCGGCGCTAACGTCGACGCCATCCCGATCGCCAGCAAGGATGCAGCCCCCAAAATCTTGCAGCTACCGATCACCTGGCCCCTCTCCCCTTTTTGCCGCTCGACACGGTTTTCGCTTGCAGCCCATCAGCTGATAACGCTACCATCGCGGCAGAAACCCGGCTTGTCAATGCAGTTCCTGTCGCCGACACGCCAGTGGATAAGAGGAGAGGGAAAAGTGATGGCGCGCCTGTTCTGCTATATGATGGCCATGGTCATGGCGATGCTGGCTGTGCCCGTTCGGGCCGAAGACGGCTATGATCTGTGGCTGCGTTATGCCCCGGCGGAGCAGGCCCGCGCTGCGGACATCAGCGCCCACGCCCGCACCATCGTGCCTGTGGAAAATGGCTCGACCATGGAAGTCGCCACACGGGAATTGCAGCGTGCCGTTGCGCATATGACCGGAAGCGCGCCCACGCTCGCTACCACGCCGACCGCCGGAGCGCTCTGGCTGGCGACGCCTCGCTCAGCGCCCGGCATCCCATTATCGCTCAAGGGGCTTGGCGCGGAGGGCTATGCCATCCGGTCCATCGACCGGGGCGGTCAACCGGCGACGCTGATTGCCGCGAACAGCGACATCGGCTTGTTGCACGGCGCCTTCCACTGGCTGCGCCTTGCCCAGACGAACGCCCCGCTTGATCGGCTCGACATTCGCAGCGCGCCGCGCATCGGCCTGCGCCTTCTGAACCACTGGGACAATCTCGATGGTACGGTGGAGCGCGGTTATGCCGGCATGTCGATATGGGACTGGTGGCGTCTGCCGGACTATAAGGGTCCGCGCTATACCGACTATGCGCGCGCCAACGCCTCCATCGGCATCAACGGCACCGTGCTCAACAACGTGAACGCGAAGGCAGAGAGCCTGAGCGCGCCCTATATCGCCAAGGCGGCGGCCCTGGCAGACATATTCCGGCCTTACGGCATCAAGGTGTATCTGTCGGTCAAATGGACCGCCCCGATGGAACTCGACGGCCTGAAGACGGCCGATCCGCTGGACGCCCAGGTCGCCGCATGGTGGAAAGCCAAGGCCAGCGAGATATATCGGGCTATCCCCGATTTCGGCGGATTCCTGGTCAAAGCTAACAGCGAAGGCCAGCCTGGCCCTCAAGACTATGATCGTACCCATGCCGACGGGGCCAATATGCTGGCCGCCGCCGTGAAACCCCATGGCGGCATCGTGATGTGGCGCGCCTTCGTCTATGCGCACGATAATCCGGATGACCGGGCCAAGCAGGCCTATGATGATTTCAAGCCGCTCGACGGGCAATTTGCCGACAATGTGCTCGTGCAGGTCAAAAATGGCGCGATCGACTTTCAGCCGCGCGAGCCTTTCCATCCCCTGTTCGGCGCAATGCCCAAGACGCCGCTGATGATGGAATTCCAGATCACCAAGGAATATCTCGGCCAGTCTACCCACCTCACCTATCTTGGCCCGCTATTTGAAGAAGCGCTCGACGCGGACACCTATGCCAAGGGCAAGGGCTCTACGGTCGCGAAAGTCATCGACGGATCGCTGGACGGGCACAAGCTGACTGGCATCGCCGGCGTCGCCAATATCGGGGTCGACCGTGACTGGAGCGGCTCGATCTTCAACCAGGCGGACTGGTATGCCTTTGGCCGCCTTGCTTGGGATCCGGGCTTGTCTGCCAACGCCATAGCGCGCGAATGGACCGCCATGACATTTTCGCCCGACCCGCGTCTTGTCGATCCGGTCGTCGCCATGATGATGGGTTCGCGCGAGGCGGCGGTCGATTACATGACGCCGCTGGGCCTCGCCCATGTCATGGCCACCGGGCATCATTATGGCCCGGCGCCCTGGGTTTCGGATCTGGCCCGCCCGGAATGGAACCCCGTCTATTATCACAAGGCGGACGCGGACGGGATCGGCTTTGACCGGACCAAGAGCGGCAGTAATGCAATCGCCCAATATGCACCCGTCATAGCGCGGCGCCTCGCGAACCCAGCCACGACGCCGGAAAGCGAATTGCTCTGGTTCCATCATCTGCCGTGGGACTATCGCCTCAAGTCCGGCGAGACACTCTGGAACGGCCTTGTGCATCGTTATGATCACGGCGTCGCCTACGTGGCCGGCATGCAGCGGACTTGGGAGGGCCTTCGTCCGCTGGTCGATGCGAAACGCTTTGCCCAGACCGAAGCCTTCCTGGCGATCCAGCATCGGGAGGCGCAATGGTGGCGCGACGCCAGCATCGCCTATTTTCAATCGATCAATCACCTCCCGCTACCGGCAGATGACATGGCCCCGGCGCATGACCTGGACTGGTACAAGGCACGGAGTTTCCCGTACGCGCCGGGCCATCATTGATTTTTCGATTCTACAAAGGGAGCGGTTGTCGTTACCAAGGCTCAATATAATATTTCACGAAAGCCGCCGCCGTTGACCGACACCCGCTCTTCCCGCCGCCAGCGCAATGCTCCTACGATCAACGACGTCGCGCGACATGCCGGTGTTTCGCCGATGACGGTGTCGCGCGTGATCAATGGCGAACAGGTTGTTCGGCCGGAAACGCGCGCCAAGGTTGAAGCCGCAATTGCCGCCATGAATTATGCGCCCAGTGCAGCGGCGCGAATGCTGGCTGGCGGCGATGAAATTCGTGTCGGGCTTCTCTATTCCAACCCTTCCTCCTCCTATCTTAGCGAATTTCTGGTCGGCAGCCTGGATCAGGCCAGCCGCAGCGGCATCGACCTGGTGGTGGAAAAATGGGACGAGGAAACCGCAATCGCTGACGTCGTGGCGCATCTGGAGCGCGGGCGCATCGATGGCGTGATCCTGCCACCGCCGCTGTGCGACCATGATGACATGGTCCAGGCGCTGGGCCGAGCCGGGATCCCGGCGGTGGCGGTCGCAACCGGCCGCCCGCCGTCCGATCTTGCCGCGGTCAGCATCGACGACCGGCAGGCCGCCTATGAAATGACCCGCCATCTTATTGCGTTAGGGCATGCGCGCATTGGTTTCATCAAGGGCAACCCCAACCAGAGCGCCAGCACGCGCCGGTTCGAAGGCTATGTCCAGGCGCTTGGCGAGGCCGGCCTGCCGGTAGAGGACGAACTCATCGCGCAAGGCTATTTCACCTATCGTTCGGGCCTGGACGCCGCAGAACATATCCTGTCGCTGGCAGAGCCTCCGACCGCCATCTTCGCCAGCAATGACGACATGGCTGCTGCGACGGTCGCAATAGCGCATCGTTCGGGTCTTGACGTGCCGGGCGATCTAACGGTCTGCGGCTTCGACGATACCTCGCTCGCCACCACCATCTGGCCGGAACTAACCACGATCCGCCAGCCGATCAGCGCCATGGCGCGGGCTGCGGTTGAAGTGCTGGTTCGGCAGCTTAAGACCCGCCGCAGCCCATCGGTCGAGGCGGCAGCGCATCTGGTGCTCGATCACGATCTTGTTCGTCGCCAATCCGACGCCGCGCCCCGATCGCGCCCGAGACAACGTCCGGCGCCCTGAGTTGGGCGGAGAGTTCACGCGTTTCCATTAAAGAATGTTGCAAGTCGGAGGAGCGCCGGTTCAAAGCGTCGCTTCGATCGCGCGCGCCGCCAGGTCAGGATCGTCCGCCAGACTGATCGGACGGCCAACCACCAGGATCGACGCCCCATTATCGAGCGCTTGGCGCGGCGTGACGGCTCGCTTCTGATCACCCATTGCGCCACCTGCAGGACGAACGCCTGGCACGACAAAAAATCCGTCGGCCCAGGCCTTCTTCGCCATTGTCACCTCCTCGCCGGAACAGACGATGCCATCCAACCCTGCGTCCTGCGCCAGATCAGCCAGGCGCCGGACCTGATCAGCCGCGTTTGCAGCCACGCCGATATCGCTCAGGTCGCCATCGTCCAGGCTGGTCAGTACGGTTACGGCCACCACCTTGGTATTGACGCCTGCCGCAGCCTTTGCGTCCTCCAGCATGGCGCGGCCGCCGGCGGCGTGGACGGTCAGAATCGCCGGCTCCAGCATGTGCAGCGCTTGCACCGCCTTGGCGACCGTGTTGGGAATGTCGTGCAGCTTGAGATCGAGGAAGATCGGCAGGCCAAACTTGGTCATCTCATGCACACCATGATGCCCATTGGCGCAGAAAAATTCGAGCCCAAGCTTCAGCCCGCCCACATGATGCCGCACTTGACCGGCCAGATGCTGTGCCTTTGCAAGATCGGGCGTATCGATGGCGACGTAAACGGGACTGGTCATGCAGGGCCTGTCGAACTGGAGGTGGAGGGCAATGGATCGTCCTGCGACAATGTCGGCGGCGGCGCGCCGGGATCAGGCGCTGCCGGTACCGGTTCGGAGGCTGGCGTCATGCCCGCAGGAGCCGGCGCCGTCGCCATGGCGGCGAGGGCCCGCTCGGTATTGCTGAGCCGACGTTTCAGCCGCCAGCGCGTCGCCCGGGCCATTATCCAGAAGGGCAAGGCGCCCAGCAGGAACGCTCCGATCAGCAGCACCGGCAGCTTGGTTTCCATGACCAGATCACCCCACAGCCGCACCGTGACCGGAACATAGTTCGCCATGCAAAAGAAGGCGAGCGCCACAGCTATGACGACCCAGAAAGCGGTCCGCAGAAATTGCATTGGCGTTTACCCTCACTGCCCATTTGGGGTAGCTTAGGCGATCCCGCCGGATTTCGGAAGCGCCTGATCGCTCTTGTCGATTGCGATGATCATATGCAGGCTCGCCGTATCGCCGGGGTCCAGCATTGTCATGCCACCGCGGTTAATCGCGTCGGGCATGTGGCTGACGGGCTCCAGGCAGAAGAACGCGGCACCCGGTGGCCGATAAACATGAAGCCACTGCGCGCCGACGGCGCTGATCCTCATCCCGATGCCATCGCCGCGCTGCACGGTCGCGGTGCCATCCCAGCCCCCATAGACATTGTCGATCAGACTGTCGCCCAACACCCGCGCCGCGCTCGACCAATCGCCCAACATATCCGCCGGCGCCTCATCCTGCGGCAGCATGTCCGGGGACGAAAGCCAGACTGTGTCTGCGGCAAAATGCAGCATCGTCTCTTTGTCGGCCGCAAAATAGGGATGGAAACCGAGACCGGCGGGCATCGGGCGGTCGCTCTCGTTGAACAGCGACAGCGAAAGCGACAATTGCGCCGGGGTCAGCCGCACCTCCTGTCTCGCCCGATAGCGCCAAGGCCATCCGGCATCGCCGCCATGGTCATGCACCATCAGAACATGGTCCGCAGCTGTCGTCTTCGCCGTCCAGTTCGTCTGCCAGCCAAAGCCATGAATGCTATGCGGATGATCGCCGAAGTTGCGGGGCAGCCAATAGTCTTCGCCATCGACGGTGAAGCGACCGTCGGCAATCCGGTTGGCGTAGGGCACGAGCGGAAAGCACGCCATCGCCAGTGGATCCGTCGTTCCTTCCGGAGCCTTTCGCAACAGGTCGACGCCATCCAGCGCCAGGCCGGTAAGCGACCCGCCGATCGCGGGCGACAGCACTGCCTCCAGCGCCCCCGCCCGCAATGTGATGATCTGCGTGTTCAGCCGACCATATCCTCTAGCTCACGGCCTTTGGTTTCGTTGACCATCGCCCGCACGAAGAAGAAGGAAATCAGCGCGAAGAAGGCATAGCCGACATAGGCGACGGCAAGCCCCGGCCACACCACCAGCGAGGGAAAACTGACCGACACCAATGCATTGGCGATCCACTGCGCGAAACCCGCCACCGCCAGACCCGATCCGCGAATCTGGTTGGGGAACATTTCACCCAGCATGACCCACATGATCGGCCCCCAACTCATATTGAAGAAGATCACGTATAGATTGGCGGCGACCAGCGCGAGGACACCATTATTGCCGGGCAGCGACACCGCGCCATCCGCGCCAGTGATCGCCGTCGAAAAGGCATAGGCGACCGTCGCCAACGTCACGGCCATGCCCGCCGATCCGATCAGCAGCAGCGGCTTGCGGCCAATCCGGTCGACCATCGCGATGGTGGCGAGGCAGGCGCCAATCGAAAGCACACCAGACAAGATGTTGGTCTGGAGCGCATAATCCTCCGAAAAGCCGACCGCTTCCCACAGGGTTGCGCCATAATAGAAAACGACATTGATACCGACCAATTGCTGGAATACGGCAAGGCCAATGCCGGTCCACACGATCGGACGCACCTTGCCGCTGGTCTTGTCGATCAGGTCGCTAAGCGTTGGCCGGTGATGGTCCGCGGCCAGACTGGCGCGAATCTCGGCCACCTTGCGGGTCGCTTCCGCTTCGCCGAACAGGCGGGTGAGCACGGCATGCGCGCGATCATCCAGTCCACGCGCGACAAGGTAGCGGGGGCTTTCTGGAATGATGAGCAGAGCGAGAAAGTAGATGGCGGCAGGAATAGCCTGCAACCAGAACATCCAGCGCCAGGCGGGAAAGCCCATCCAGAGTTCGGCCGTCGATCCGCCGGCATAGCGTGCCAGCACGAAATTCGCGACGAACGCCCCGGTCAGGCCGGAAATGATCATGACCTGTTGGACCGAGGACAAGCGCCCGCGAATGGCGGCCGGCGTGACTTCGGAAATATAAACCGGCGAAATGACGCTGGCGGCACCGACACCCAGGCCGCCGACGATACGGGCAATGATGAAGACCGCCGAAGATCCGGCCGCACCGGCGAGCAGCGCGCTTGCCAGGAACAGGATCGCGGAAAGCATCATGACGCCGCGTCGGCCAATGATGTCAGCCATGCGTCCCGCGCCAAACGCACCGATCGAAGAGCCGACGAGGATCGCGCCCACATTGACGCCAATGCCCAGGCTGCCCAGATCAAAGGCACTTTCCAGCCCTTTTTGCGTACCGTTGATGACGCCGCTGTCATAGCCGAACATGAACCCACCGATCGTCGCGACCGCGACGATGGCGACAATGAAGGCCATATTGACCTTCGCCGCACTCCCCTCACTCATCATCCTGTCCTTCCCGCTCTTCTATATCGTTGCTATCTGACCCGGCAGCCCGGCAACACCGGGATCGAAGACAAAGAGATCACCCGCCAGAGGCTGATTTGTCAACGCTGTCACGTCCAGCCCCTTGCGCGCCGTGGTCGCATAGGCGGTGCGAAGTTCCTCACCGCCAAAGGCGATCTTCGTCACATTCGCGACCGGGAAGCGGACTTCGCGCATCAGCTTTCCGGCCGGATCGTAGCGGCGCACCGCCCAGCCGCCGAACATGCCAGTCCAAAGGCAGCCTTCGGCGTCCACGGTCGGACCGTCAGGATAGCCGGCCCCTTCCTCTATCTGTGCAAACAGAACGGGCTCCCCGACATTGCCATCCGCGGCGACATCGGCGCGCCATATGCGTTTGCCCAGCGTGTCGGTATGATAAACAATACGGCCATCCGGAGAAAAGGCAGGGCCATTGGTGATAGAGACCGCCGGCAGGTTTACTTGTTTGCACGCATCGCCGAAAAAGCGGTAGAAATAACCGCTCGACTGCGCTTCGGCATCATCCATGGTTCCGAACCAGAGGGCTCCATCGGGTGCGACACAGGCGTCATTCTGTCGGTTCCCCGGCATATGGCCCTCGGGCGCGTGGATGGCGGCGAAACTGGCATCCGCGGGATTGAACCGGTGCACGCCCGATTGCAGCCCGACAGCGAACAGGCCGTCAGCCGTTGGCAGGATCCAGCCGATCTGGCCGGGCGTCGTCCAGCTGCGCGCGACCTCCCGGGCCGGGTCATAGCAATGAATGCGATGCGCCTTGATATCCACGAACCAGAGCGCACCGTCGCGCGCGACCCAGACCGGCCCTTCGCCCAATGTTGCGCCGATCGACAAAATGCTGCGGGGCGCAGAGGTCGTCATGTCAGCGCCACCCGGCATCGATGAAATAGTCATGGCCTGTGCAGTAGCGTGCGTCGTCCGACGCGAGGAACATTGCCAGGGCGGCGACATCGGCAGGCAGGATGCGACCATCCAGGCACTGTGCTGCGACGATTTCCGCCTCTCCTTCCGGCGTGTACCACTTCTCCTGCCGCGGGGTCTTTACGTTGCCGGGAATGATGGTGTTGACCCGAATGTTATCGCGACCAAGATCGCGCGCCAGACTGCGGGTCAGCCCCTCGATGGCGGCTTTCGCGGTCTGATAAAGCGTGAGTTCGGGGAGCGCGAGGTGCCAGCTGATCGAGCCGAAGTTGAGGATGACGCCGCCGCCAGCGCGCTTCATCGCGGGCGCAGCCGCCTGCGCAGCGAAAAACAGATGCCGCAGGTTCACCGCCATGCGATCATCCCAATAAGCAGGGGTCACGTCCTCGATGCCATGACGATCGTCATTGGCGGCGTTGTTGACGAGGATGTCGATACCGCCGAGTTGCTGTTCGACGGCAGCCATCATCGCCTGAACTTTCTCAATGTCGCGCAGATCAACCTCATAGAATTGAGGCACGAAATCGCTCCCCGTCAGGCGCGCCACAAGCGCCTCGCTTTCGGTCGCCGCGATGTCGCAGAAGGCGACATGAGCACCCTGTCCGGCAAAGGCTTCGACCAGCCCTTCACCGATACCGCTGCCGCCGCCGGAAATGAAAACCCTTTTGCCCTTCAGGCTGGGGTAGATGGCGCGGCTCATGCAGGGTCTTTCTGTTGCGTGTTCAGTAAGCCGCGGGCGGCAAGATTGGTCATCAGGGCAATGACGCCAAAGTCCCAGGCCGCAGCGTCCTTCGACGTCACAACCTCGTTCACCAGCTTGCCCAAGCGCGGTGTAGAAATGGCAACACGATCGCCTACTTTGTGCGTAAATCCCCGGCCGGGTTCGTCCCTGTCCTGAACCGGCGCGAACAGCGTGCCCAGAAACAACGCGAAGCCATCAGGATATTGATGTTCGGACAAGGTCTGCCGAACCAGCTCCAGCGGATCACGGCTGATCTGGTTCATGCTGCTGGCGCCTTCCAACCGATACCCTTCGGGCCCGTCAATGGTAAGTTCGACTTCCGCGTTGCGGACATCGTCGATCGTGAAATCCTCATCGAACAGTCGGATAAGCGGTCCAAGCGCACAGGAGGCGTTATTATCCTTCGCCTTGCCCAGCAACAATGCCGATCGCCCCTCAAAATCACGCAGGTTGACGTCGTTGCCCAAGGTGGCGCCAATGGCCGCGCCGGCAGCGTTCACCAGCAACACGATTTCCGGTTCAGGATTGTTCCAGGTGGAATCCGACCGGATGCCGATTGGGGCGCCGGGACCCACCGACGACAAAATCGGGGCTTTGGTGAACACCTCGGCGTCGGGGCCGATTGCGACTTCCAGATATTGCGACCAAAGTCCGTCTTCAATCAACGCCGCCTTGAGCGCGGCGGCCTCCGCAGTGCCGGGCACGACATTGCGGATCGAGCCCCCCACCCTGTCTTCCAGCCGTGCGCGGATTTCGCTGGCGGCGGCGGCATCCCCGCGCGCCCGTTCCTCGATCACGCGCTCCAGCGCCGATACCGCGAAGGTGACGCCGCATGCCTTGACGCATTGCAGGTCGACCGGACTGAGAAGGGGCGTGGACAAGCTGTCGAGCGACCCGATGCGCCGACCTGAGTTAGAGGGCAGTGGCAGCATATCAGCCAGCTGCGCGACTGTCGGGGCGACGCTGCTCATGTCATAGGCAATGCCGTCGCGCACAAGGATCGGGCTTGGACCTTCTGCGGTCTGCACGCGGCCAAAAAACATGCCCTTACGCCAGTCACTCGGCAGAAAATCGAGCAAGGAAACAGCCCCCGACATTAGCACCTCTCCACAAAACCCGCATCATTGTTGATAGCGCTACCACCACAATTTCGGGGACTTTGTCAAGGGCTGTTGCATGTGTTGGGATTTTGTAGGGCGATAATCGCAGGCCGCTGAACTTTCGTTCCGGGCCGAGCAGCTTGGCGCATCATGGGTCGGTGACAGGAAAAGCGGGACGCGGTTGGTGGGCATCGGGCCGTTAGCGGGCGTTGCGACGCTGCTTTAGGCGCGGTCAGCCGTGAACCGGATAGGACGGCGAAGGGCGGCATGGCCTTCGTTCCATGCCGCCCCCTGGTGCGACCCGTTTGGGTATCATTCCGCCCTTCGTGACTGGCGGGAATCCTCTGTGTCAGGCGCCTGCGCTGAGATAGGTGATCAGTTCGGCCTTGCTGACCATCATGCTTTTGTCCGCGTCGGCCGAGGTGAAGGCGCCGTTTGCCCAGGCCGTGACCTGATCAGCGGGCAGTTGCTGCCCGGTGGCCTTCATCTCCTGGCTTTTGAGCGTCACCATCCAGCGGGAAAATTCCGACTGGTCGAGCTGGCCGTCGCTGTTGGCGTCATAGGCCGGAAATTCGCTATCGACGATCGACGCTACGGAGGTTGCGGGTGCCGGCTGAGTTGCAGGCTGGGCGGGCATCGCCGCGGAGGGGGCTGCCGGCGCGGCTGGCTGCGATGCGGCGCCCGGCGTCATCGCCTGCTGCGCCAATGCCGGTGTCGCGATCGCCAGAGCGGTTGTGAACAAAATCGTCCGGATCATGCTGATCTCCTGTTATTCAATATTCCCGGACCAGCAGCGGCGCGGCAGGTCCGTCCAATAGTGAACAAATAATAGCTCAACAGGCCGAGATGTTCCTGAATTTCTATTCATATTCCGCCATTCGACCAGCAAAATCTTTCGATTCATCTGTTTCATCACACGCAATGTTCGGCGCTGGCGAAAGACCATGGGCATAGGCGCGCCGATTTGCCCGCGGCGGGCGACGCTGCTAGGGGGCGCGGCACATTTCCTTTCCGTTTCCAGCCAGACAGGATTCGCCCATGATCCCCCGCTATTCCCGCCCGCAGATGACCGCCCTCTGGGAGCCGGAAGCCCGCTTCAAAATCTGGTTCGAGATCGAGGCGCATGCGACCGAGAAGCTGGGCGAGCTGGGCGTGGTGCCGCCGTCGGCCGCCAAGGCGCTGTGGGACTGGTGGGCGACCAACCCGGCGATCGACGTGGACGCGATCGACGCGATCGAGGCCGTGACCAAGCATGACGTCATCGCCTTCCTGACCTGGGTCGCCGAGCAGGTCGGCGACGAAGCCCGCTTCATGCACCAGGGCATGACCAGTTCGGACGTGCTCGACACGTGCCTGGCGGTGCAGCTGACCCGCGCCGCCGATATCTTGATCGAGGATCTCGACCGGCTGCTGGACGTCATCAAGCGCCGCGCCTTCGAGCATAAGCTGACCCCGACGATCGGCCGCAGCCATGGCATCCATGCCGAGCCGGTGACGTTTGGCCTCAAAATGGCGGAAGCCTATGCCGAATTCAGCCGCTGCCGCACGCGGCTGATCGCGGCGCGGGCCGAAGTCGCCACCTGCGCCATTTCCGGCGCGGTCGGCACCTTCGCCAATATCGACCCGCGCGTCGAGGAACATGTGGCCGAGCAGCTGGGCCTGGCCATCGAACCCGTGTCGACGCAGGTCATCCCGCGTGACCGCCATGCGATGTTCTTTGCGACGCTGGGCGTCATCGCATCGTCGATCGAGCGGCTGGCGGTCGAAGTCCGCCACCTGCAACGCACCGAAGTGCTGGAGGCGGAGGAATATTTCTCGCCGGGGCAGAAGGGGTCGAGCGCGATGCCGCACAAGCGCAACCCGGTGCTGACCGAAAACCTCACCGGCCTCGCCCGCATGGTGCGCGCCTATGCCCTGCCCGCGATGGAGAATGTCGCGCTGTGGCATGAGCGGGACATCAGCCATTCGTCGGTCGAACGCTATATCGGCCCGGACGCAACCATCACGCTGGACTTCGCGCTCGGCCGCCTGACCGGGGTGATCGACAAGCTGCTGGTGTACCCTGAGCGGATGATGAAGAATCTCGACAAGATGGGCGGCCTTGTCCACTCGCAGCGCGTGCTGCTGGCGCTGACGCAGGCGGGGGTCAGCCGCGAGGACAGCTATCGCTACGTCCAGCGCAACGCGATGAAAGTGTGGGAATCGGACGGGCAATTGTCGCTGATGGAGCTGCTCAAGGCCGACGCCGATGTCACCGCCGCCCTGTCGCCCGAACAGATCGAGGAGAAATTCAACCTCGATTATCATTTCCGCCAGGTCGATACGATTTTCGAGCGGGTGTTCGGCAAGGCCTGAACCCACAGCGCCCGGCGGCGCATTGCCGAGTCGCCGGGTGACTTTGACAGCAGAGCGAAGTTCACAGTGTCGTCGGCCTTTTTCGGCCCGAAGCGACCCTGACGCGACCGCGAAGCGACCATAAGGCGACCACGAAGCGACACCCTGCGCCGGGCGGTCGGGCGGCCTGTGGAGCGTCCGGAAAGCGTTGACGTGGGCGGGCGAATGCGTCATCCGGAAGGGTAAATCAGAAATAATCCTACATTGGTAGGGGGTGGGGGATGGGAATGCGCAGCGCTCCTATGCCGGGCCGATTACGATGGTGGCGTCAGCGGAAGCAAACTAGAGGCCATGGCCGTCCGCTCTGGGCCATTTTTTGCCGTTCCACTCAATCTGCCACGCTTCTAAATGCGGACGT
Organism: Sphingobium sp. UBA5915; assembly: GCF_002431195.1. Taxonomy (NCBI): domain Bacteria; kingdom Pseudomonadati; phylum Pseudomonadota; class Alphaproteobacteria; order Sphingomonadales; family Sphingobiaceae; genus Sphingobium; species Sphingobium sp. UBA5915. Next base: position 55,232 of record NZ_DJDV01000023.1, read on the forward strand.
TGGCCGGACACGGCCAGCATGGCTGTTGCACGGGCAGTATTCCGAGTGTTTGGTCATGCACCTGCTCGACCAATTACGATGCGTTGCTCTCTATCGCCTCAGTGGTATGTTACACGCTGTAACTTTGTCCGTTGCATTTACTACACCATTTTCGGCTAATAGCGTGACAAAACCCTCCCAAACTAGATCAGGATTTGGAGTGGGCCCAATCAGTATTTTAAATAATAGACTATTGATATCGGCGTTTTCTAAATTGTGCTCAGGCACATTCTTCATTGGTAAATAGAACACCTTCTGCACAATTCCATTCACACTGACTATCTTGCTCGGCGGGCTGTTGGGAACTGGATTGATTTGCGCCCGGTGTATGATCCGCCATTCATTCTCCTCCTCAAAGCCGGGATGTTTTGTAGATAGAATCATCACGTCGAGCGCATATTTGAGATTGAATTTTACTAAATCTGGATCAATTTTTCGTAGTAACTCTCTGTTCGTTATCATCGCCTCCACGATCGAGCAGAAACCTTCTACAAACTTGCTAGGACCACCATAGTCCACAGGAGCAATCGTTGCATCATACGCTGTCTGTGAGGTCATGAACGCTTCGGGATTCAAGAGGATGCAGACATTCGCGTCGCCACCGTAGGCGCGCCACATGCTGAGCTTTCCTTGGTGAAGTTCCCTGCCTTTATGGAGTGCTAGACTGAGCAGGTAGGTGCTGCGCTTGATTGCATACACCTCTTGATCTAACATTGTGAAAGCGTTGATGATATCAATGTGGATCGCGTTACAGGCATCTTTCAATCGGTCGGCCAACTGTTGGTTCGTCAACGTCAACCGCAGAAGCTGTTGCCCATATTCGATCTCACTGAAATCGTTCATTAGCATAGCATTACGAAGCCAGAGACAACGATCCTCATTTTTAGAGCTTATTATGTCCATTGCCACTTGCGCGCTGGTATAATGGGCAAACTTGATCCCCGGCTTTACCTCGCTCTCGCGCTCCTTTCCCCAACGGAAAAAAGTGTCAGTGAGGACGGATTCAGTCTGTTCGGGATCAAGCATGGAAACAGTTCTACCCATGTTGATCGACTTGCCTAGTGGCTCTGTCTTTCAGATTTGCTGCATAACGTGGTGTTCGGCAGAATGGCGGCTTCATAAGCCTTGCGTTCCGAACCAGACTTTTGCCTTTCGGCCAGTTTGCGCTGGCCCAGCATACCTTCCAAAGCTCCGACATCCTCGCTTGCCAAACTCTCGCGTCAGGCAAATGTGGCACACGCGTAACGTGACTGGCGCGCGCCCTGCCCCGCTATTCCAGGCCGCTCTTGCGCGCTTGCCCTACGAAGTTCAGCGCGGCGCGCGCGGTTTCGGCTATGGCGGCTTCGGCTTTCTTCGCGTCGATGGTCGGGCGGTCGAGATAGATGGCAAGGATATATTCCTCGCCCGTGGGCGACTTGACCAGCGCCACATCATTATAGGCGGTGCCGCAGCTGCCGGTCTTGCTGCCCGAGGTCCAGCCTTCGGGCAGGCCGGCCTTGATGCGCTTGTCGCCGGTGCTGCTGGCGTTGAACCAGGCGCGCAGGCGGTCGGCGCTCTCCGCTTTCAGGTCACGGAAGAACAGGCGCGCCATCAGGCCTGCCATGGCGGCGGGCGTGGTCGTGTCGCGCGGGTCGCCTTCCGCGTTTTCGTTGAGCGCGGGTTCAGTGCGATCGAGCCGGGTGACGTCATCGCCATGGACGCGCATGAAGGCGGTCAGCCCTTCCGGCCCGCCCAGCATCGGCAGCAGCAGATTGGCGGCGCTATTGTCGCTGACCTCCACCGCCGCGCGCGCCAGTTCCTCCATCGACATGCGGCCGCGCTTGAGGTTCTTCTTCACCACCGGCGCGTAATCGAGCACGTCGTCCTTGCCGAAGGGGATGGTCCCTTCCAGCCCGAACTTGCCGCCATCCGCGCCGGTCAGCACGGCGGCGGCCAGCGGCGCCTTGAAGGTCGAGCACATGGCGAACCGCTCGTCACGGTTGAAGCCCAGGAGCAGCGCGCCCTGCCGGTCGACCAGCGCGACGCCCAGGCGGCCGCCCGTCTCCTCCTCAATCTCCTTGGGATTGCGGACCTGCTCCAGCGCCGATTGCGGCACCAGATAGCGCGGCGCGGCGGGCATGAGAGTGTCGAGATTGCCGGTCGGCGCGGGCTCCTGCGACGGGGTCTTCTGCCGGTCGGCGGCGGAGGCGGGCGCGGCGAGCAGCGCCAGGGCGCCAAGAACGGTGACAATCTTCATGGGGCGGCCTTACATTCCCTGCATATTGTTGAATTCGCCCGGAATGCGGACGGTGAGGCTGTCCATCGCGGGATCGAGGACGATCTGGCAGGACAGGCGGCTGGTGCGCGTGGCGGCGGCGGCAAGATCGAGCATGTCCTCCTCATCCTCGCTGGCGCGGGGGAGCCGGGCGAAGTCGCCGGCGTCGACGATGACATGGCAGGTGGAGCAGGCCATCTGGCCCTCGCAGGTGCCTTCGAGCGGCTGGCCGGCCGCCTGCGCGACCTCCAGCAACACGGAACCCGCCGGCCCGTCGACCTCCTGCCGCCGCTCCCCGTCAGCGCTGATGAAGGTGACCCTGGTCATGATATGCGCTCCCTTGTCACGGCGCCGCTTGTGCGGCTGCCGCCTCATTCAACGCCCTTGCAGCCCTCTCCACCTCATCCGGCGTCGTGTAGCGGCCAAAGCCGATCCGCACCGATCCGCGCGCCTGAGCGTCCGTCAGCCCCAGCGCGCGCAGCACATGGCTAGGCCGCCCGGACCCGCTTGCGCAAGCGCTGCCGAGCGAAAAAGCAACATTGCGGCAATAAGACAACAGACGCGCGCCGTCGATTCCGTCACGCCGCAGGTTGAGATTGCCGGGGTAGCGGTGGGTGGCGCTGCCGTTGAGCGACCAGTCGGGAAGCAGGGTGCGGACGAGCGATGCGAGGCTTTCGACATGGGTGCGGTCGGCGTCCGCCCGCTCGCGCATCAGCCGGGCGGCAACGCCAAAGCCCGCGCACAGCGCCGGGGAAAGCGTGCCGGAGCGCAGCCCCGCTTCCTGCCCGCCGCCATGGAGGAGCGGTGCGGGCCGCACGCCATCGCGCAGCCAGAGCGCGCCCACCCCCTTTGGCCCGTGGATCTTGTGCGCGCTGATGGCGATCATGTCGCAGCCATCGGGCATGGGCACGCGGCCATAGCCCTGCACCGCGTCGCACAGGAACAGCGCGCCAGCCTCGCGCGCCAGTCTGGCAAGCGCCGCTGTCGGCTGGATCACGCCGATTTCGTTGTTGACCAGCATCGCGGCGACCAGCGCCACGCCGGGGCGAATGACGGCGCGGGCCGCGTCCATGTCCACAAGGCCGTCGCCATCGACCGGCAGGATCGTGACATCGCGCCCCTGCCGCCGCATCGCCTCTGCCGTATCGAGCACGGCGGCATGTTCGGTCGCGATGGTGACGATGCCGCCGGGCGGCGCACCCTGGATCGCGATGTTGAGCGCCTCGGTCGCGCCCGAGGTGAAGATCAGGCGGCCGCCGGGGGGCAGCAGGCGGGCAATCTCATCCCGCGCCACTTCGACCTGCGCGGCGGCGGCGCGGCCGGCGCGATGGGCGCTGTGCGGATTGGCGAACTGGTCGCGCAGCAGCGGGACCATGGCCTCGAACGCCTCGGGCGCGAGCGGCGTCGTCGCCTGATAATCGAGATAGATCATGACCGCGCCCGGTGCGCCATGGCGGTCCAGACGACAAGGAACCGGTCGACGTCGCCCTCGCTGGTCTGCGGGCCGAAGCTGACGCGGACCACTTCGCCGGCCTCTGCCTCGTCCCAGCCCATCGCGCCAAGGACATGGCTGGTCTTCAACGAGCCGGACGAACAGGCGCTGCCTGCGGACACAGAAATGCCCTGCATGTCGAACTGGATGAGCTGCGCGCGGGCCGACAGACCGGGCATGCGGTAGCTGGCGATGGTGGGGATGCGGGGCGCATCGCGCGCGACGATCGTGCCGCCCGCAGCTTCTATCCCGGCGTCAAGGCGTGCGCGCAAGGCGGCGGCGCGGGGCAGCCAGTTGCTTTGCGCGTCGAGGGCCGCGGCCATGGCGAGAATGGCGGGGAGATTTTCCGTGCCTGCGCGATAGCCCTGCTCCTGGCCGCCTGTTGCGTCGATCAGGGCGAGGTCGCGGATCAGCAGCGCACCGACGCCGGGGGGCCCCCCGAATTTATGCGCGCTGATCGCGATCATGTCGGCGTCGGGCAGCGACAGCTTGCCGGCGCTCTGGGCGCAGTCTGCGAAGAGAATCGCCTCGCCCCGCTCGATCCGGTCGAGCGGCTGGATCACGCCCGTCTCATTGTTGACATGCTGGATGGCGAGGATGGTCCCTCCTCCTTCGATCCGGGCGCAGACCCGGCCATCAGCGTCCACCGGCAGGCGATCCGCGCCCGCCGTCACGCGCAGCACGGCGTCATGCTCTACCGGCGAGGTCAGGATCCGGGCCGCCTTGGCGCGGGTGAGCGCGATGGCGATGGCTTCGCTCGCGCCCGACGTGAAGATGACAGGACCGTCCCACCCCAATGCGGCGGCGATGCGGGCGCGCGCATCCTCCAGCGCCGCGCGCGCGGCGCGGCCATCGGCATGGGGACTGGACGGGTTCGCCCAGGCGTCCAGCGCCGCGACCATGGCGGCGCGCGCCTGCGGCAGCATCGGGGTGGTGGCGGCGTGATCGAGATAAAGGCGGTCGGCGGCCAAGCGGCGTTACTCATTGATTGCGGAAATGGCGGCGGCTTCTATATAGGCGGTTTGCCGCGCCGCGCCAGCTTGGCCTGGCGTTTGCGCCGACCCTTTTCCCCGCTGTCCTGACCCTTGTCAAAGGAGCAGGCGGCCCAGAACGATAACAGGTGCCATGCCCGACGTCATTTTCCCCGGACCCGAAGGCCGTCTCGAAGGCCGTTTCAGCCCCCCGCCGCGCCCGCGCGCGCCGGTCGCGATGATCCTGCATCCCCATCCGCAGGGCGGCGGCACGATGAACGACCGGATCACCCAGGCGCTCTACAAGACATTCGTGAAGCGCGGCTTTGCCGTGCTGCGCTTCAACTTCCGTGGTGTTGGTCGCAGCCAGGGGACGTTCGACAATGGCGTAGGCGAATTGTCCGACGCGGCCGCCGCGCTCGACTGGGTGCAGAGCTTCCATCCCGAAGCGCAGACGACATGGATCGCCGGCTTTTCGTTCGGCGCGTGGATCGGGATGCAGTTGCTGATGCGCCGCCCGGAAATTCGGGGCTTCATCTCGGTCGCGCCGCCCGCTAACATGTATGATTTCTCGTTCCTGGCCCCCTGCCCGTCCAGCGGCATCATCGTGCAGGGCACGTCGGACGAAGTGGTGACGGCGAGCGCCGTACAGAAACTGGTCGACAAGCTGCGCACGCAAAAGGGCATCACCATCCATCATGACGAGATTCGCGGCGCCAATCACTTTTTCGAGCATGAGCTCGACCAGCTGATGAAGTCGGTCGACAATTATCTGGACATGCGCCTGTCGCCGGATTCGCCGATCCGCTGATCCGCCGGGCGAAGCCCGATACGCAAAAGGGCGCGATGGCCATGTGGCCGCCGCGCCCTTTTTGCTGCCCCGCGCTCCCCCCGAAGCGCCGGGCGCCAACGATCAGTTGGCCTTGCTCATGTCCACCTTTTCCACCCACTCGGGATAAAAGGTCGGCTCGCGGTTGGACCAGCCCGCGGCGGTCGCAGCGGCTTCGCTGATCGACTGAAGCAGTGTGCGGCGCTTGTCGGGGTGAAGGTGCGGCAGGCTGGCCGCCGCGCAGAAGGCGCCGGGAAGCCAGGGCCGCGATCCCGCGCCGAGCAGCCGTTCATACAGGAAGCGATAGGCCGAAAAGCTGCCGATACGATCCTGTCCGAGATCGAAGGCGGAAATCGTGACCAATGGGGCCATGAAGGGTTCAGCCTGTTCCAGGCCGCTGTCGTCAGGCACGCGCATCTTGATTTCGTCGAGACGCCCGTAGATGCGGGCTTGCGCCCGGATCGAGGCTTCCTCGACCAGGTCGCGCGACCATAGTTTCATCGCGTCGCGGCGACGAAGACCGATGTCAAGCGATCGACGGATATAGCGTTGCGTTGCAGACGGGAAACTCGCGAATTCGCGCAATTCCGCCAAGGTGACGGCGCCATCTGCTGGTCTTGCACTCGTGCCCATAGTCTTGCCCTCCGACTTGAAGTCGTACGACAGACTATGCGCCCTCCATGGTTACCGAAGGCTTAAGCGCCTATTCTGCCGCCGTTCATAAGGGATCAGATTTGGTTGTGCAGCGCAACATGAAAATCGGCGTTTGCGACAAATGGATGACGGTTGCGCCATTAGGGATCAGGCGACTGCGGCGACATCCTGCGTCAGCCAGGCAAAAGCCGTGTCCGCCCGGTCGAAAATTTGGAGATAGGACTGCGTCATTTCTCGTTGCACCTGCAGGCGCGCAAGCGCGCTGGCCGTGACGATGGCGATGCGTCGCGCCTGGGGGAAGCCGGCAAATTGGGTTCGGAACATGGCCAGAGCATTTTGCGGTTGAATGGCGCTTCGGCTCATATCCATCCGTAATAGATAGCCCGGATAGAATCCGTGACGGTCAAATTCGGTCCAGCAGGCGCGCGCGTAAGCCGCGACATCGTTCACGGTAAAATGGCGATGCCATGCCACGTCCATCAGGCGCAGGTCAGGACGAAACGTTAAGGCATAATGACAATCGGGCATTACGGCGAACTCCAGCTTCGCGCGTCAATGCCTTATAAATCTTAGCAAATGCCTTAAGCGTCGACCCGGCCCGCCAAAGCCGCGCCGATCATGCTGCGCCAGATCGCCACATCTCCGGCATTCGCCATTTGCGTATCAGGCTCTCGCAAGGTGTGGAGGATGGCATAGGCATCCTCCACATGATCGGGCCATGCCGCGTCGACCGCGCTCGACGCGTGGGCATCCTGCCCTTCGCCATTCAAGCTCAAATGGCGGCCAGCCAGAACCCGGGCAATCCGCTCCACGGCGGGCGTGCAGGATGTCGGCATCGAACGGGTCACTCCTCTCGTTATTTCTCTTGTCGTCGCATGATAGCATCAATATCCGCCACCGCCATCAATCCTCTTCGCGGTAGCCGGACGAGGGCACCGGATCGCCCTTGTCGCCCGAGCGCGCGGTCGAGGGCGGATCAGATGCATCCATCGAGTCCTTAAGCCCCTCGTCCAGCTTTTCGTCCGCGGTGATGATATGGTCCTGATGATCGGTTTCGCGATCGTCGCGCGCTTCCTCGCGGCTGTTGGGGCGAATGTCGGTCTTGTCGCTCATGTCACTCTCCTTCCGCGCGCCAATAGCGCGCTTTCACGGAGTCAACGATGGGTGGGAAGCGCGGTTCCGCTGTTGATCGTTCGACCAACATGCATCGCGGTTCGACCAGCTACCAGGGCATGGGGCGACAATTTGTGCCGAGAGCGATAGACAGGAACCATGACTTTGTTTCCCGAAGACGGCGACCGCGGCGTTTCCCCCGCGATCGCGCTCTATTCCATTCTGGGCTTCTGGCTGTTCTACACCATGCTGGTCAGCCTGCGCGCTGCGGTGGTAGGCTTTGAATCGCAGATGGAAATGGCCGCCCGCCGCATGGTGGTGGCGATCATCGGCATCATCATCACCTGGGTGCTCTATCTGGTGCTGCGCCGCTTCGATGCGCGGCCCCTGGCGCTGCGGATCGTCGCCGCCTTTTCGCTCGCCGCGCCCTTCGCGCTCGCGATGGCCGCGACCAACTATTATATGTTCAACGTCTATGACCCCACGATGTTCGCTGATGCCGAGATGCAGAAAAAGGCGGTCGAGGAAAATTATGCGCTGATCAGCATCGTCGAGGATGCGATCAGCCGCTTCTTCTTCCTGTCCGCATGGGCGGGCCTTTACCTTGCCCTTTCCTACGCCAGCGAAGCACGCCGGGTGGAGCGCCGCGCCGCCCGGCTCGAGCGCGCGGCGCAGCAGGCCGAATTGCGCTCGCTACGTTATCAGGTGAACCCGCATTTCCTGTTCAACACGCTCAATTCGCTCTCCTCGCTGGTGATGAAGGACCGGCGCGACGAGGCCGAGCAGATGATCATGTCGCTCAGCAATTTCTATCGCACCAGCCTGACCGGCGATCCGCTCGACGATGTGCCGCTGGCGGAGGAAGTGCATCTCCAGAAACTCTATCTGGATATTGAGGGGGTGCGTTTCCCCGACCGTCTGAAGACGGTGATCGACATTCCGCCGACGCTGCTGACCGCCTGCGTTCCGGGCCTGATCCTGCAACCGGTGGTCGAAAATGCCATCAAATATGGCGTGTCGCGCACATCCCGGCCCGTGGAGATCCGGATCACCGCACGCGAGGATGGCGACCTGATGCACATCAACGTCACCGACGATGGCCCCAATCCGCCCGGCGACGCGGACGGCGGCAACGGCATCGGCCTCGCCAATGTGCGCGACCGGCTGAGCGCCCGCTTTGGCGATAGCGGGCGGATCGTCTATGGTCCGCGCGAGGCGGGCGGCTTTGCCGTGCTGCTGACCCTTCCCATCCTTCGCAAGGGGTGCTGAACGCATCATGTCCATCCGCACGATGATCGTCGATGACGAACCGCTGGCGATCGAGCGGTTGCAGATGCTGTGCGCGCGCGAACCGCGCATCGCCCTGGTCGGCACCGCCAGCGATGGCGAGGCGGCGCTGCGCTTGATCGAGGGGTTGAAGCCCGACCTCGTCATGCTGGACATCGCCATGCCGTTGCTCGACGGCATCGGCGTCGCACGCGCGGTCGGACGTATGGGCATGCGCCCCGCGGTCATTTTCGTCACCGCGTTCGAAGGTTTCGCGGTCGAGGCGTTCGATCTGGCGGCGGTCGATTATATGCTGAAACCCGTTGCGCATGACCGTTTGTCGCGCGCTATCGACCGGGTGGAGGCGGCGCTGCGCAACCGCCTGCCCGAAGGCGAGGCGGCGGCCGAGCCGCAACCGGAATGGGCGGAGGAATTCTGGGTGCCGCACCGGTCCGAACTGATCCGCCTCGCCACCGACCAGATCGACCGGATCGAGGCGGAGCGCGATTATATGCGCCTGCATGTCGGGCAGCACAGCTATTTGCTGCACCAGACGATCAGTTCGCTGGAGGAAAGGCTGGACCCGCAGCAGTTCGTCCGCCTGCACCGGTCGCATATCGTGCGGCGCGACCATATCGCGCGGCTGCGCCATGACGGCAGCGGCGTGTGGTTCGCGGCGCTGGCGGACGGAGGCGAGATAAGGATCGGCCGCACCTTCCTGGCCAATGCACGGGCGATGACGGGACGCTGAGCCTCAGCGCGTTTCCAGCAGACGCGCGTCCGGACCCGGCAGCGCCGTGATCGCGACATTGGCGAACATGACAAGGCCTGCGATGATCATCAGCGCGCCGCGTTTGCGATCGCCCCTGCGCGCGATGGCGTAAATGCCGCCGCCCGTCAGCAACACGCCCGCAAGCATCAGGATGGAAAGAAGGGTGCCGGCCATGAAGCGATGCCATAAGCGGCAAGCTGGACTGTGGCAATTGCGGCCTTGTCCTCCTATGAGGCGCGCAGACCCGAATCACCCGCAGGTGAAGGACCGTTGCAGCCCATGAACATCGCCATCGCTTCCGATCATGCCGCCGTCGAATTGAAGGCGGAACTGGCGCAGTGGCTGCGCGCGGAAGGTCACCTGGTCGAGGACCTGGGGCCGGCGACCGCCGACCGGGTGGATTATCCCGATTATGGTTACAAGCTCGCGACAGCGGTCGCATCGGGCGCGGCCGACCGCGGCATCGCGCTGTGCGGATCGGGCATCGGCATCTCGATCGCGGTCAATCGCAACCCTGCCTGCCGGTGCGCGCTGGTCGGCGAGCCGCTGTCGGCCGCCCTTTCACGCGAGCATAATGACGCCAACGTCCTGGCCATGGGCGCGCGCCTGACCGGCGTGGACATGGCCAAGGCCTGCGTAACCGCATTCCTGACCACCGAATTTGGCGGCGGACGTCATGCCGGCCGCGTGGACAAACTCTCCCAGCCTGCGCTCTGAAAGGATCCTGCGATGAGCACCGACACCCTCTCCCCCCCCGCCCTGTCGGACATTCGTTCGGAAGGCTATTTCACCCGCAGCCTGGCGGACGCCGATCCCGCCGTGTTCGGCGGCGTGCAACAGGAATTGAAGCGCGAGCAGACGCAGATCGAGCTGATCGCGTCGGAAAACATCGTGTCAAAGGCGGTGCTGGAGGCGCAAGGCTCGGTCTTCACCAACAAATATGCCGAAGGCTATCCGGGTAAGCGCTATTATCAGGGCTGTGCCCCATCCGACGTGGTGGAACAGCTCGCCATCGACCGCGCCAAGGAATTGTTCGGCTGCAACTTCGTCAACGTCCAGCCCCATTCGGGGGCGCAGGCCAATGGCGGCGTGATGCTGGCGCTGGTGAAGCCGGGCGAAACGATCATGGGCCTTAGCCTGGACGCGGGCGGCCACCTGACCCACGGGTCCAAGCCCAGCATGTCGGGCAAGTGGTTCAACGCCGTCCAATATGGCGTGCGCGAAGACACGCATTTGATCGACTATGACGATGTCGAGCGGCAGGCGATCGAATGCCAGCCAAAGCTGATCATCGCGGGCGGCAGCGCCTATCCGCGCCAGATCGATTTCGCCCGTTTCCGCGCCATCGCGGACAAGGTCGGCGCGCTGTTCATGGTCGATATGGCGCATTTCGCAGGCCTGGTCGCCGGCGGCGCGCACCCGTCGCCCTTCGGCCATGCCCATGTCGTGACGACGACTACGCACAAGACGCTGCGCGGCCCGCGTGGCGGCATGATCCTGACCGATGACGAGGCGATCGCCAAGAAGATCAATTCGGCCATCTTCCCCGGCCTTCAGGGCGGCCCGCTGATGCATGTCATCGCCGCCAAGGCGGTGGCTTTCGGCGAAGCGCTGCGCCCCGAATTCAAGACCTATGCGCAGCAGATCGTCACCAATGCCAAGGCGCTGGCCGCGAAGCTGGAGCAGCGTGGGCTGGCGGTCATTTCCGGCGGCACTGACACGCATCTGGCGCTCATCGACCTGCGCCCCTACGGCATTTCGGGCAAGGACGCGGACGAGGCGCTGGAGCGCAGCTTCATCACCTGCAACAAGAATGGCGTGCCGGGCGACCCACTGCCGCCGACCAAGACCAGCGGCATCCGCGTGGGTTCACCCGCCGGGACTACGCGCGGCTTTGGCGTGGCGGAGTTCGAGGCGATTGGCGACATGATCGCCGACGTGCTGGAGGGGCTGCGCGATCATGGCGAAGAAGGCGACGCGAGCGTCGAGGCCAATGTCCGCGAGCGCGTTGCGGCGCTGTGCGCGCGCTTCGCCATCTACGAAGGATAAGCCCGCTTGCGCTGCCCCTTCTGTGCCCATGAAGACAGCCAGGTGAAGGACAGCCGGCCGACGGAGGATGGCGCCGCCATCCGCCGTCGCCGCCAGTGCGAGGCGTGCGGCGCACGCTTCACCACCTTCGAGCGCATCCAGTTGCGTGACATCTGGGTGGTGAAGAGCGAAGGCCGCAAGGAAGCGTTCGACCGGGACAAGCTGGCCCGGTCGGTCGGCATCGCCTGCCGCAAGCGGCCGATCGACCCGAGCCGGCTGGAAAAGCTGATTTCCGGCATCCAGCGCCAGCTTGAAACCAGCGGCGACGGCGAAGTCCCCGCGCGCGCGATCGGCGAAATGGTGATGGAAGGGCTGAAACGCCTCGACAGCGTCGCCTATATCCGCTTCGCCAGCGTCTACAAGGACTTCACAGACGCCAAGGATTTCGAGGAGTTTGCAGGGACGGTGAAGGAGGTCGGGCGTGAGTGACATGGCTCGGCACCTCACTTCGTTCGGCCTGAGCGAAGTCGAAGGCCTCGACCGAGCGAAGCGAGGTCACTAACCCGGCATGGCCTTCTACAGCTACATTCTTCGCTGCGCCGACGGTTCATACTATACCGGCCACACCGACGACCTTGAAGCTCGCTTCGCCGCCCATCAATCCGGCGCGATCAAGGGCTATACATCCAGGCGCCTGCCCGTCGAACTGATGTGGTCTGCCGCGTTCGCCACCCGTGCCGAAGCCATGGAAAGCGAATTGCAGATCAAGGGCTGGTCTCGCGAGAAGAAGGAGGCGCTGATCGCTGAAGATTGGGCCAAGTTGAAGCAAGCCGCAATATCACATACTTCGCCTCCGCTCAGTGACGCCCTTCGACTTCGCTCAGGGCGAACGGAAGGTGAGGCGGCGGCTAATATCGAGACTATGCCCACGCCAACTCCCGTCATCGTCCTCGTCCGCCCGCAACTCGGCGAGAATATCGGCAAGGCGGCGCGGGCCATGCTGAATTTCGGGTTGACCGAGATGCGGCTGGTCAGCCCGCGCGACGGCTGGCCCAATCCCGATGCCGGGCCGGCGGCGGCGGGCGCGGACGTCGTGCTGGACGGCGCGCAGGTCTATGAGACGCTGGCCGATGCGGTCGCGGATTGCTCGCATGTCTATGCGACCACCGTGCGCAAGCGCGGCGTCACCAAGCCCGTGGTCACGCCGGACGAAGCGGCGCGCGAAATCCATGGTGTGACGGGTCGCAGCGCCTATGTGTTCGGTCCCGAACGATCGGGCCTGGAAACCGACGATGTCGCGCTGGCGCGCAAGATTCTGACCGTGCCAATCAACCCGGAGTTCGGATCGTTGAACCTGGCGCAGGCGGTGATCCTGTGCGCCTATGAATGGTCGAAGCAGGCCGCACTGACGCAGCCCACCGTCACGGACCTGGGCGAACCCGCGCCGCAGGACGAACTGGAAGGGATGATTGGCCAGTTCGAGACGCTGCTGGAACATGCCGGCTATTTCTTCCCGCCCGATCGCGCGCCCGCGACCAAGCGGACGCTGCGCAACCTGCTGACCAAGCCGGGCTGGAATCATCTGGAAGTGCGGACATTGCGCGGCGTCCTGTCCGCGCTTGGCAAACCGCGCGCGCGCTGACCCGCCCCTATATGCCGCCGGGGTGCACCGGCCAGCCGCCCTGCTCCAGCGCGTCGCTCAGGGCGGATACGCAAGCGTCCAGCCGCGCCTGATCGGTCGAGCGCACCACGAAATTCGCGCCAGTCCGGCCTTCGCGAAAAAAAGGATAGCTGCCGATCTGGCACCCCTCATGCGCCCGTTCGGTCTTGCCCAGCAGGTCGGCGACTTCGCTTTCGGCGACCCAGCAGCCGATCGTCGTCGCCAGCAGCGGGCTGCCTCCCTCCAGCGTGCCCGTCAGCGCTTCGAGCATGCCCGCGGTGATCGAAGGCACGCCGGCCATGATGAAGATATTGCCATGCCTGATGCCCGGCGCGCCCGACATGCGGTTTTCGATCAGGCTCGCCCCATCGGGCACGCGCGCCATGCGCAGCCGCGCGTCGGTGAGGCCACCGCGCGTTTCATAATAAAGTTCGAGCACCGCGCGCGCCTTGGGATGAATGACGACACCGACGCCCAACGCCGCCGCGATGGCATCGACAGTGATGTCGTCATGCGTGGGGCCGATGCCCCCGGTGGTGAACAGATAGTCATTGCGCGCGCGCAGGATGTTGACCGCTTCGACAATGGCGGGCTGATCGTCGGCGACGACGCGCACCTCGGCCAGCCTGATGCCCTGAACATTGAGCCATGTGGCGATCTGCGCCACATTCCTGTCCTGGGTACGCCCCGACAAAATTTCATCGCCGATGACGATCAGGGCGGCGGTCCAGGTGCGGTTGGGATCAGGCATGGCGCGGTCATAGCCGTGCCCGCGCGCCCTGCCTAGACGCCCCTCGCATTATGGCGTTCGAGCGCCTATAATCGTCCCATGACCGACTATATGACGATGACGGCCGATGCGCCTGTGACCCGATCGACCGCGATCAAGCTGCATGACGAATCCGGCTTTGCCGGCATGCGCAAGGCCGGGCGGCTGGCAGCCGAAATACTCGATGCGCTGGTGCCCCATGTCGTGCCCGGCGTCACCACCGGCGAGCTGGATGATATCGTCCGCCGCATGACGCTGGAAGGCGGCGGCGTGCCGGCGACGCTGGGCTATCGTGGCTATACGCATAGCTGCTGTATCAGCCTGAACAATGTCATCTGCCACGGCATTCCGGGCGATACGAAGATCAAGGACGGTGACATCCTCAACATCGACGTCACGCCGCAGGTCGATGGCTGGCATGGCGATACCAGCCGCATGTATATTGCCGGCGACGCACCAATCAAGGCGCGCCGGCTGGTCGAGATCACCTATGAATGCCTGATGCTGGGGATCGAGCAGGCGAAGCCTGGTAATCATCTGGGCGACATCGGCCATGCGATCCAGCGCTTTGCCGAAAAGCACCGCTATGGCGTGGTGCGTGATTTTTGCGGCCATGGCCTGGGCCGTGTGTTCCACGACAGCCCGGAGGTCGTGCATATCGGCCGCCCCGGCACCGGCCCCGAATTGCGCCCCGGCATGTTCTTCACCATCGAACCGATGATCAACATCGGCAAGCCCGACGTGCGCATGCTGGATGATGGCTGGACCGCGGTGACGCGCGACCGCAGCCTGTCGGCGCAATTCGAACATAGTATCGGCATCACCGAAACCGGGTGCGAGATTTTCACGCAAAGCCCGGCCGGTCTGAACTGCCCGCCCTATCGGTGATCGCCAGCTGCCCGTTTATTGGGCAGCACGACAGGATATTGCCCGGATTGTGGGCAATATGGACAAAGATTGCTGCATCGCCGAAAGCAGTCCTAGCGATTCGCCAGTTGGCACGGTAATTGATAGCGATGAGGGACGGACACCAGCCTTGCGGGGGCATGGGATCGTCGCTTGAGGAGAGGCATGGGGCACCGCCCGCATGTCAGAGCGCGTCACGGGTTGGGACTATTTGCGATGAAGAAGATCGAGGCGATCATCAAGCCGTTCAAGTTGGACGAGGTGAAGGAAGCGCTGCACGAGGTGGGCGTGTCGGGCATCACCGTCACCGAAGCCAAGGGATTTGGGCGGCAAAAGGGGCATACCGAACTGTATCGCGGCGCGGAATATGTGGTCGATTTCCTGCCCAAGGTGAAACTGGAAGTGGTGGTCGACGATTCGGTCGCCGATCGCGTGGTCGAAGCGATTTCCGCCGCGGCCCAGACCGGTCGCATCGGCGACGGCAAGATCTTCATTTCCAACATCGAAGGCGCGGTGCGCATCCGTACCGGCGAGCGCGACAGCGACGCGATCTAATATTGCGGCCGGTCCCGGCGCGGGCCGGCCGGCCAGGCATCAACAAACCCCTTCGGGGGGGTTTTTCTGAAAGAAGGGCAAGCGCATATGGCCAACACGCCAAAAGACATCCTGAAGATGATCGAGGAACAGGAGATCGAATGGGTCGATGTCCGCTTCACCGATCCCAAGGGCAAGTGGCAGCACCTGACCATGGTGTCGAGCGTGCTTGGCGAGGATGAACTGACCGACGGCCTGATGTTCGACGGTTCGTCGATCGAGGGTTGGAAGGCGATCAACGAATCTGACATGATCCTCAAGCCCGACCTGGACGCTGTCTATGTCGACCCGTTCAGCGCGACGCCCATGCTGATCATCTTCTGCGACATTGTCGAGCCGGACACCGGTGAGTTGTACAGCCGCGATCCTCGTTCGACCGCCAAGCGCGCCGAAGCCTTCGTCAAATCCGCCGGGTTCGGCGACACGGTCTATGTCGGGCCGGAAGCCGAATTCTTCATGTTCGACGATGTGCGTTTCGAAAATGATTACTCGCAAAGCTATTTCAAGATCGACGACATCGAATTGCCGACCAACACCGGCAAGGAATATGAGGGCGGCAATCTGGGCCACCGTCCGCGCGCCAAGGGCGGCTATTTCCCCGTCGCGCCGGTCGATCCGTGCACCGACATCCGCGCCGAAATGGTCAGCACCATGCTGGAAATGGGCCTGCCCTGCGACAAGCACCACCATGAAGTCGCCGCCGCGCAGCACGAACTGGGCCTGACCTTCGGCACGCTGGTCCAGACCGCCGACCGCATGCAGATCTACAAGTACGTCGTCCAGATGGTCGCACAGGCCTATGGCAAGACCGCAACCTTCATGCCCAAGCCGATCGCGCAGGACAATGGCAGCGGCATGCACACGCATATGTCGATCTGGGAAGGCGGCAAGCCGCTGTTCGCGGGCGACGGCTATGCGGGCCTGAGCGAGACCTGCCTCTATTTCATCGGCGGTGTCATCAAGCATGCCAAGGCGCTCAATGCTTTCACCAACCCGACCACCAACAGCTACAAGCGCCTGGTGCCGGGCTTCGAAGCGCCGGTGCTGCTCGCCTATTCGGCGCGCAACCGTTCGGCCTCCTGCCGTATTCCCTATGGCGCGGGCGCCAAGGCTAAGCGCGTGGAGTTCCGCTTCCCCGACGCGATGGCGAACCCGTATCTGTGCTACGCCGCGCTGCTGATGGCGGGCCTCGACGGCATTGAGAACAAAATCCATCCGGGCGCCGCGATGGACAAGAATCTCTATGACCTGCCGCCAGAAGAGTTGAGCCAAGTGCCAACCGTCTGCGCATCGCTGCGCGAGGCGCTGACCAGCCTGGAAGCCGATTACGAATTCCTGCTCAAGGGCGACGTCTTCACCAAGGATCAGATCGAAGCCTATATCGAACTGAAGTGGCCCGAAGTCTATCGTTGGGAAATGGCCCCGTCGCCGGTCGAATTCGACATGTATTACAGCGCCTGATCCTTTCCCAGGCGTTGTGAAGAGAAGCCCGGCCGCGCGAGCGGTCGGGCTTTTTTGCGATCGGGTGGTTGTCCAACCGGGGCGGCCGTCTCACATCGGCGCGATGAACCCGCTCGCACCGCTCGACCTTGCCGTCCCCGTCATCCAAGCGCCGATGGCGGGCGTCTCCTCGCCCGAAATGGCCGCCGCGGTCAGCAACGCCGGCGCATTGGGCTCGATTGCGGTGGGCGCGGTCGACGCAGACCAGGCTCGGGCGATGATCGCCGCTGTCGCCGCACGCACCGATCGCCCCTTCAACGTCAACCTGTTCGTCCACCAGCCGGCAAAGCCGCGCCCCGATGTAGAGGCGCAATGGATCGCAGCAATGGCGCCGCTGTTCGCCCGCTTCGATGCCAGGCCGCCCTCGCACCTTCGCGAAATCTATCACAGTTTCGCCGAGGACGACGCAATGCTGGCCATGCTGGTCGAGGCCCGGCCGGCGGTCGTCAGCTTTCATTTCGGCCTGCCGGACAATCGACGCATCGCCCGGCTGAAATCGGCCGGCTGCCTCCTTGCCGCCAGCGTGACGAATGTAGCCGAGGCAGAGGCGGCGCGACGCGCCGGCATCGACCTGCTGGTGGCGCAAGGCTATGAGGCCGGCGGGCATCGCGGCATGTTCGACCCCACGCTGCCTGATGGGCGATTGGGCACGCTGGCGCTGACCCGATTGCTGGTCGCGCGGTCCGGCCTTCCGGTCATCGCGGCGGGCGGGATCATGGACGGGCGCGGCGTCCGAGCGGCGCTGGACCTGGGCGCCGTAGCAGCGCAGATGGGCACGGCCTTCATCGCCTGCCCCGAAAGCCAGGCCGACGCTGCCTATCGTGCGGCGCTCTTTAGCGATGTCGCCCATGATACGGTTATGACCCGCGCCTTGTCCGGCCGACCCGCGCGCTGCCTGCGCAACGCCTTTGTCGATTGGGGCGAAGGGGTGGCGAACGCGCCGCCCGACTATCCGATCGCCTATGATGCGGGCAAGGCGCTGCACCAGGCGGCCAAGGTCCATGGCGAAACCGGCTTTGGCGCGCAATGGGCGGGACAGGGGGCGCCATTGGCGCGATCCATGCCGGTCGCAGAGCTGATAGCGACGATCGCGGCGGAAATGGGCGCAGCTTAACCCGGTATCACCGCCCCGAACAGCAGGGTCGGTTCGCCGGCGGGCGAAAGCACGATCTGGCCGCCAGCCTCCATCACCAGCTGGCGCACCATCCAGGCGGCGGCGGTGCGGGACGCAAGCCCTTCGATCGGCAGCGTGCCGGCCAATGCGGCGCGCAGGTCGGGGTCAAGCACCAGCTTTGGCCCTTCGGCACGCACGACGATTTCGGTGACGCCGGGCCGCGTTTCCGCGCCGATGTCGAGCTGCCCACCGCGCACCAGCGCGTCGCCCGCGATCAACGCCAGGTTGAGGAGGATCTTGGCCGCCAGCTTGCCGAGCATCTGTTCATCGACCATCCAGCCGACCTTGACCCGGCCGGCGCCCGCGAACATGCCCTCGATCGCGACCTTGGCTTCATGCGGCGGAACCGCCTCGCCAAAGCCGCCGGCCGATCCAAAGGCCAGGCGGAAGAATTTCAGCTTGTTCGCCGATGTCCGCGCGCTGTCCCCCAACAGATCCAGGCAGCGCTCGCGCATCGCCGGATCGGTTTCGTCCGCCATCAGTTCCAGCCCGTTGTTGAGCGCGCCGACCGGGCTCAGCAGGTCGTGGCACAGGCGCGAACAGAGAAGGCTGGCAAATTCGATGCTGTCGGTCGGGTTGGTCATGCGGATGCGGATCGCCAATGCTTATAAGGGGGACTGTTCGGCTAATGCGCCGCCCCGCCCCCCGATGCAACCCCGACTCGCCGCCTTTCCGTCACCTTATGTCGAGCATCGCTTCGGCAAATCGCACCGCGCCGCCCTCGCCCAGCCCGGCGATCCACAACCGCGCCACGTCACCCGCGACGATCAGCCAGAGCGTGCCATCGGGCGCAGCGCACGCGGCATCGGTCGCCGATGGGACAGCCACCCCGGATGGGTGTGAGTGATAATGGCCGATGACGGCCGGACCTGCGTCCCGCGCGGCGCGATGGGCGGCGATCAGCACGGCCGGATCCAGTTCGAAGTGCCGGGACGGATCGGGCGCGACATTGGAGGCCGGGCGGACCGCATCGATGCGGCCCGCAGCGCCCAGCAGCATTCCGCACACCTCGTTATGATCGGCCGCGCACAAGGCCCTGATTTGCGCCAGCACGCCCCTTGCTATCTCGACCTTCATGCCTATCTCCCTAGCCAATGGTCCTGGGGGATTCCATCATCGAAGCGACAATCGGCCCGGCGCAGCATGGACTGCGGCTGGATCGCGCCCTGGCGGACCTGTTGCCGGACCTGTCGCGCGAGCGGCTGAAAACGCTGATTGGCGATGGCCAGGTGCTTTCGGCGCCGGTCGGCAAGATCAGTGGGTCGATGAAGGTGGCTGAGGGCCAGCGCTTCACCATCACCCTACCACCGCCCGTGCCACTCGACACGGTGGCGCAGGATATCCCGCTGACCATCGTGCATGAGGACGCCGACCTGCTGGTGGTCGACAAGCCCGCGGGCCTAGTCGTCCATCCCGCCGCTGGCAATCTGGACGGCACATTGGTCAATGCGCTGCTGCATCATTGCGCGGGGCAATTGTCGGGCATTGGCGGCGTCGCGCGGCCGGGGATCGTCCATCGCATCGACAAGGATACGTCGGGGCTGCTGGTGGTGGCCAAGACGGACAGGGCGCATGAAGGGCTCGCGCGCCAGTTCAAGGATCACAGCATCGAACGGGCCTATGCGGCGATCACCTATGGCATCCCCGTTCCATCGGCCGGCACCGTCGATAGCTGGATCGGCCGGTCGGACGCTGATCGAAAGAAGATGGCGGTTCATCGGGAAGGACGCGGCAAACATGCCGTGACTCATTATCGCACGCTGGACAGGCTGCGTGGCGCGGCGCTGGTGGAATGTCGGCTGGAAACCGGCCGCACCCATCAGGTCCGCGTCCATATGGCACATATCGGGCACCCCTTGATTGGCGACCCGGTTTACGGTAGAGAAAGAAAAGGTTTCAAATCAATACTGGAAACGCTGGGTTTCAGAAGGCAGGCATTGCACGCCAGAATGTTGGGGTTCATACATCCGGTAACGGACGAACCGCTTATGTTCGAAAGTGCACTTCCTGCCGATATGCAGGAACTGTTAAGCGCGCTTCACGTATAGGTTTCGACAAGTTTGCGACGGCGCCTGTGACGCCTCTTCTGGTCCCGCCGCGCATGAAAGGGAAAGGTGACGACATGGCCAAGAGCAATGTCCCCGCGGTTCCGGCGCTGGGCGGTGAAGCCAGCCTCAACCGCTATCTATCGGAAATTCGCAAATTTCCGCTGTTGACGCCCGAGCAGGAATATATGCTCGCAAAGCGCTATCAGGAACATCAGGATCCTGAGGCTGCGGCGCAGCTTGTAACCTCGCACCTGCGGCTGGTGGCCAAGATCGCCATGGGCTATCGCGGCTATGGCCTGCCGGTCAGCGAGCTGATCAGCGAAGGCAATATCGGCCTGATGCAGGGCGTGAAGAAGTTCGAGGCCGATCGCGGCTTCCGCCTGGCGACCTACGCCATGTGGTGGATCCGCGCGTCGATCCAGGAATTCATCCTGCGGTCGTGGAGCCTGGTGAAAATGGGCACGACCGCCGCGCAGAAGAAGCTGTTTTTCAATCTGCGCCGGATGAAGAACAATATCGAAGCGTTCGAGGATGGCGACCTGCGCCCCGAGGATGTCACGAAGATCGCGACCGATCTTGGCGTCAGCGAGGATGATGTCATTTCCATGAATCGTCGCATGGCGATGGGCGGCGACACGTCGCTCAACGTGCCAATGCGTGAGGATGGCGAGGGCCAGTGGCAGGATTGGCTGGCCGACACCGATCCGTTGCAGGACGAGCGTGTCGCCGACGAGCAGGAAAAGGTGCAGCGTCACGACATGCTGGTCGAGGCGATGGATGACCTTAACGACCGCGAAAAGCATATCCTGGCCGAACGCCGGCTGGCGGAAGAGCCCAAGACGCTGGAGGAACTGAGCCAGGTCTATGGCGTCAGCCGCGAGCGCGTCCGCCAGATCGAGGTGCGGGCGTTCGAAAAGCTGCAAAAGGCGATGATGCGGATCGCCGGCGGGCGGCTGGACAAGCTGGCGCGGTTGGCGACGGCCTGATCGAACCAAGATCTTACCAGAAAGGCCCCGGAGCGATCCGGGGCTTTTTTTGCGCCCGTTTAAGCCCCTCCTTCGCTCCTGCCGCCCGATGCGGCGATGATGCTGGCGCAAACAGATGGCGCCGACCATCCGGTTGCGCCATTCTGCCGCCCTCATGAATCACGGGAGCATTGCAATGGCCCTGGACCTTACGCTCTACACCAATCCCATGTCGCGTGGGCAGATCGCCCGCTGGATGCTGGAGGAGGTCGGCGAAGCCTATGACACCATCCTCCTCGGTTACGACGACGGCAGCATGAAGGCCGCCGATTATCGCGCGATCAATCCGATGGGCAAGGTTCCCGCGATTGTGCATGGCGGGCGGGTCGTCACGGAATGTGCGGCCATTTGCGCCTATCTGGCTGACGCCTTCCCCGACGCCGGCTTAGCGCCGCCGCTGGACGCGCGCGACGCCTATTATCGCTGGCTGTTCTTTGCCGCCGGGCCGGTGGAGGCCGCTGTCACGAACAAGGCCCTGGGCTTCGTCGTGCCGGAAGGACGAGAGAAGATGGCAGGATATGGCAGCTTCGACGACGCGATCGACGCATTGGAAATGGCGGTGTCGGGTGATGCATGGATTTGCGGCGAGCAATTCACCGCCGCCGACGTCTATGTAGGGGCGCAAGTGGACTGGGGCCTCGCCTTCGAGTCGATCCCGTCCCGCCCTGCATTCGAAGCCTATGCCAGCCGGTTGCGGGAACGCCCCGCCTATCAGCGGCAGAAGGGGATCGACAACGCCCTGATCGCGGAGATGCAGAAGGAAGGGTGATACCCCCTGTCGTCCCACAACGAAAAAGGCCCGGCGGGATCGTCCCGCCGGGCCTTCCTGTTTGATTGAAATGTGCGATCAGTCGCGGCTGCCGCCCATGAAGCGCAGCAGGAACAGGAACATGTTGATGAAGTCGAGATAGAGGTTCAGCGCCCCCATGATGACCGACTTGCCCATCATGTCGGTGCCGGCGACATGCGCGTAGATGCTCTTGATCTTCTGCGTGTCATAGGCAGTGAGGCCCGCGAACAGCAGCACGCCCAGGAAGCTGATCACCAGATCCATCGCGCTGGAGCGCAGGAACAGGTTGATGAGGCTGGCGACCAGCAGGCCGACAACGCCCATGATCAGGAACGTGCCGAAACCCGACAAGTCCTTCTTGGTCGTATAGCCCCACAGGCTGAGGCCCGCAAATGCGGCGGCGGTCGCGAAGAAGGTCTGTGCGATCGACGTTCCGGTATAGACCAGGAAGATTGACGAGAGCGACAGGCCCATCACGGCGGCATAGACCCAGTAAAGCGCCTGGGCCGTCGCCGTCGAGAGCCGGTTGATGCCGAAGCTCAGCACCATCACGAAGGCCAGCGGGGCGAACATGATGATATATTTGAGGATGCCCGGCCCGGCGAGCACCTGATAGGCAAGACCGCTCGACGCGAACAGCAGAGCGACGATGCCGGTCAGCAACACGCCGCTCGCCATATAATTATAGACCGAGAGCATATAGCGGCGCAGCCCGGCGTCGAACGCCTCGCCGCGTGCGGCAGTGGCGTTGCCAAAACCCGCAACGCCGGATCGGGGGTCGGACCAGTTGGCCATGAAATTCATCTCCTTTGCCGGCGTTCGTCGCCGGTCCCTTCATTATCGGCCCTAATGGCGGCGACTTCAAGCCAAACCGGAACGGATATGGCACATTGGGCGCGCAGGGCTATAGTCCGCCGATGCATCGTCTGTTTATCGCCATCCGTCCGCCCGCAGCGATACGGGCCCGCTTATTGTCGTTGGCCGGCGGGGTGGAGGCGGCGCGGTGGCAGGATGACGAGCAACTGCACCTGACTTTGCGCTTCATAGGAGAGGTGGACCGGCATCGGGCCAATGACCTGGCCGATCTGCTCGGCGCTATCCGTTTCACGCCCTTCGATGTGCGGATCGAGGGGGTGGGCAGTTTCGACCGCAGGGGCGTTGTCGATACGTTATGGGCTGGCGTGCAGCCCCGCGAACCGCTGGCGCAACTCCATCGCAAGGTCGATCGCGCCTGCGTCCGCGCGGGGCTTGCGCCGGAGGGACGCGCCTATCTGCCGCATATAACATTGGCCCGGTTCGGGCGGAGAGGCGCAATGGTCGATGGCTTCCTGGCCGTTCATGCCGGACTGTCGACGCCCGCCTTCCGTATCGATGGCTTCACCCTGTTCGAAAGCCGCCTGGGACATAATGGCGCGCGCTACCATGCGGTGGCGGATTATCGTGGCGATGGCGGGGATATATGCCCCGCCATCTGAAGATGTGAACGCCGCTCAGCCGGCCTTCAGCACGCCGCAGGCCACGCGGCCGCCGGCGTTGCCGGCCGGATCGCTCATATTGTCATCGGCTTTCGCGTGAATGACCACCGCCGCGCCATCGCTGTCCAGCAACGGCATGGAGCCGGTCGAAATCAGGCCGCCGGGCACGACATATTCCAGTTCGCCCATGCCGTCCGACCCCGCCATCATATTGGGCATGTCACCCATATGCTTGCCGGCCGGGTTGTCCGCGCCATGCTGGCGGTTGGTCGGGTTCCAATGGCCACCGGCGCTGGTGAAGTCGGGCGGGGTGCACATACCGGTCGTGTGGATATGGACGGCGTGCATGCCCGGCGTCAGCCCCTGCGCCTTGACCAGGACATGCAGCCCGTCGGCCGCTTCGGTCACAGTCGCGGTGCCGCGCGCGCTGCCGTCGCCGGCCATGAGCTTGGTACTGGCCATCGGCGCTTCGGCCGGCATGGCAGCGTCCGTGCCGGTGGTGGCGCAGGCGGACAGGGCGGCGCCCAGCGGCAGGACGAGCATGACAGGCAGGATTTTCATGAGCAAATCTCCAAGGGCAGAAGGCAAATCTCATAGCCGAACGCGGCAGGCCGCCCTTTGTTGCCGATGCGAACCGATTTGTCACGGGCGCATGCCTTTGGCCTGACGCCGACACCGAAAGTGACAAATGCACGCGATTTCCGCTTGCACGCGCCTATTCCTTCCGTTATTTCTGTTTTTACAGAAAGGAACATCATGTCACTGCTTGACCATCCCGACGCCAAGGCGTTCCTGCTCCATTGGGGCGAGATGGGGACGCAGTGGGGCGTCAACCGGTCGGTGAGCCAGGTGCATGCCCTCCTCTACCTGTCGGACCGGCCCCTGCCCGCGGACGAAATTGTCGACCAGCTCGGGCTCGCCCGCTCCAACGTATCGACGGCACTCAAGGAATTGCAGTCCTACGCCATCGTTCGGCGCGTGCATGTCGAGGGCGACCGGCGCGACCATTTCGTGGCGGAACTGGACCTGTGGGAAATGCTCACCCGCATCGCGGCCGAGCGCAAGCGGCGCGAGATCGACCCGACCATCGCGCTGCTTAATGAATTGGCCCAACGCCTGGCCAAGGACGCCACCTGCCCGCCCCATGTGCGCGAACGCATCACCCGCATGCACGAGTTTCTATCCACCTTGGGCAATTGGTATGAGCAGATGCGCGTGCTGCCCAAGCCCACATTGGTCGCGCTGATGAAGCTGGGCGGCAAAGTCGTCCGCTTCCTGCCCGGCGGAAAGAAGGATGCGAATAGCGGCTAACGCCGACGTGGTATCCGTTTTCACGCCCATTGATTTCTGAATTTACCGAAATTACGGAATATTTGAAAGGAGACGCATCATGGTCGAGACTGCCTATGCCCTCTATCTGGGAATCACCATCGGGATCACCATCTGGGTCGCGCGCACCCTGTCCAAAAATGGCGAAGTGTTTCTGGTCCAGTGTTTTGGCCATAATGCGCAGCTGGCGCGGTCGACCAATCACCTGCTGGTCGTCGGCTTCTACCTCGTCAATATCGGCTTCATCACCCTGACGCTGAGCCTGGGTAAGGAACCCGTCACCTATGCAGACGCGATCCGTTTCCTGAGCGGCAAGGTCGGTCTGGCCGTTATCGTGCTGGGCGGCATGCACTTTTTCAACATGGGCGCGATCGCGCATTTCGGGCGCAAGGTGAATGGCTGGCTGACCGACGGCCATCCGCAGGCCGCTTGACACGCCATGGAGGGGCGGCGGTGCGGCCCCTCCCTTTCGCTGCAGGAGGTCACCATGTATGAACCGCCCAAGACCGCTTTCCGTGGCGCCAGCCGGGCCATTCTGACCGCCGGCCCCTTGTGCGTCGCGCTCAGCCTGGCGGCCATGGCGTATATGGAGTTGCCAGACGCGATCGACCTGGAGCCGGCGGCATTGCTGGGCATTCCGGTAGTCTTGCTCTTCGCCTTGATCTTCGGCCCCTTCGTGGCCTGCTCGCCGATCGCTGCCGGCACCTTCCTCATGCATCATTTGGCCGATCGCTTCGACATCCTGTCCGCCCGGCCGGCCTGGGCGGCGGCGGGCCTGCTGACCGGGGCAGCTTTCGTTTGGGCAATAGGCCTGTTTACCTCATCCGGCACAGTGAGCTTCGCCCTGATCGCCACCAGCGGGGTTTGCGCCTGGCTGTCCCATAGCCGCACCGCCGCCTGAGCCCATAGCGCCTGAACCCTTGGCCTGAGGCGCGGGGACGGGCTATAGCGCTTGCACAGGGCGGGTTTATGCCCCACTGGCGCCCCTCCTCCCCTTTTTAGCAGCTATAATCGAAGTCAGGCGAACCATGTCCCATCATCAGGTGCATATCATTGGCGGCGGGCTGGCCGGGTCGGAGGCGGCCTGGCAGTTGGCGCAGGCGGGCGTCCGCGTGCGGCTGTCGGAAATGCGCGGCGCGGGGGACATGACCCCGGCGCACCAGACGGACGGGCTGGCGGAACTGGTCTGTTCCAACAGTTTCCGGTCCGACGATGCCGACAAGAATGCCGTTGGCCTGCTGCATCAGGAGATGCGGCGGCTGGGGTCGCTTATCATGGCAAGCGCGGAGCCAGCCAAGGTGCCGGCCGGATCGGCACTCGCGGTCGACCGCCATGTATTTTCGCAGGCTGTCACGCGCGCGCTGGCCGAGCATCCCAATATCGAAATCGTGCGCGAACGGATCGACGCGTTGCCGGACGAAGGCATGACGATCGTAGCCACCGGGCCGCTGACCGCGCCGGTGCTGGCGACAAGCATCGGCCAGGCGGCGGGGATGGAGCATCTGGCCTTTTTCGACGCGATCGCGCCGGTTATTCACCGCGACAGCATCGACATGGAGCAATGCTGGATGGCCAATCGCTGGGACAAGATTGGTCCCGGCGGCGGCGAGGGCAAGGATTATATCAATTGCCCGATGGACAAGGACCAGTATCACGCCTTCGTCCAGGGGCTGCTGGACGGCGAGAAGACCGAGTTCAAGGAATGGGAGGCCAACACCCCCTATTTCGAGGGCTGCATGCCGATCGAGGTGATGGCGTCGCGCGGGCCGGAAACGCTGCGCCACGGGCCGATGAAGCCGATGGGCCTCGATAATCCGCGCACTGGCCGCTGGCCTTACGCGGTGGTGCAGTTGCGGCAGGACAATGCGTCGGGCACGCTCTGGAACATGGTGGGCTTTCAAACCAAGCTGAAACATGGCGCGCAGGTGGAGCTGTTCCGCACCATTCCTGGCCTGGAAAAGGCGGAGTTTGCGCGGCTCGGCGGTCTGCATCGCAACACCTTCATTCAGAGCCCCAAGTTGCTGGATGCGACGCTGCGCCTCAAAAGCGCGCCGCATATCCGCTTTGCCGGACAGATGACGGGATGCGAAGGCTATGTCGAAAGCGCGGCCATCGGCCTTATCGCTGGACGCTTCGCCGCGGCCGAACTGCTAAGCCGGGCGATGACGCCGCCGCCGGCCGACACGGCGCTGGGCGCGCTGCTTGGCCATGTGACGGGCAATGTCGCGACCGCCGACTATCAACCGATGAACGTCAATTTCGGCCTGTTTCCGCCGCTGGATGACGTGAAGAAGAAACAGCGCAAGGAAGCCTATACCGCGCGCGCGCGCTCGTCGCTGGGCGCATGGATGGGCGAACTGGAATTGGCTTAAACATATAAACACCGTTCAATTCGAGCTTGTCGAGAACCCTCGCACACCGGTTCTGAACAGGCTCGAACTGAACGGAGAGCCTAGCATGTGCACTTGGGCTTCGGCGTCCGCTTGGGCGCGGTGGTGGCGAATTCGGCGGGGGTAAGCTTGCCATCCTTGTTCGCGTCAGCGCTGGCGAAGCGATCGGACGTCGCGACCGCCCATTCCTCGAAGGACAGCAGGTTGTCGCCATCCTTGTCCAGCGCCTTGAACGCCTTGGTCCGGCTGCCCATCATTTCCAGCCGGGTGATGACGCCGTCGCGGTCCCTGTCATAGCGGGCAAAGCGCTTCTGCTCACGGGTTTGGGGGCTGGCCTCCGCCGGCATGGGCGGCGGTTTTCCCCTGGTATTGGGGTCCCCTTTGGGCAGCGGTTCGATCACGGGCGGCGGCGGCGCGGTGGCCAGTTGCGGCAAGGGAGCCTGGCTCGCGCGGCTCGACCACCAGAAAAGGCCGCCAGCCATCAGCAGCAATGCCGCCATGCCGCCCGCCAGCATTCGCCCCATCGTCGCCCTCCTCCATCCGCGCGCGTCCGCAGCCTAACCCGATGCGTCAGCGCCCGACAAGCGCGATCCGCAACAGCCTGAACGCCAGGCCACGCGGCATTCCACGCGGTGCGCCGCGTCCCTTCATCACATTCTGTCGCGCCAGGGTGAAGGCGATGCGCTGCGGTCGCCAGGCGGTCGGCCAGCGCGCACCGTCGGCCAGCGGCGACAATTCGCTCGCGAGGCGGAGCGATGCGTCGGCGAGCGCCGCCTCCTCAACATGGCCGGCAAGGTCCCACAACGCCCAGACCTGTCCGGCCGCGACCAGCCAGTCGGGCGTGTCGCCGTGCCCGGCAAGAGCACGAAACAGCCCGCCGCCGCGCCCGGCCGCATAGTCGCGCAGCCCCTGCGCGTCGATCTCCGGCTCCACCACCAGCACTTCCCAGCCGTCTATTATCGCAACGAGGCCCGTCGCGGCCATGCCGCCGGTCGCACGAAGCGCGTCCACGACCGGCTCCCCCTGCCCTTTGATGCCGGCCGGGTCGTCGATGACGTCATTCCACCATGCCAGGCGCATCTGACCAATCGCCCGCTCACGCGTCGTGCGCGCGACCTTGGCCAATTGGGCGTCGAAGGCCCAGATTGCCCGATGGCGCGACGCGTCCGCACCGGCATGGGCCGACAGGAGTAGCGGCAGGGGCGTCAGCAGTGATTCGACACTCATGACAGGCCTGCACGGCGGGGCTTTTCGAGGCCGGTTTGCGATATTTTAAGCATTGTCTTCCTAAACAAGTCCCGCGTGCGCACGCAGGAGCGCGCAAATCGCCCAGCCCAAATGCAGGGAATGTCGGGCGTCACATGGGTGATTGCGGACTGATGGGCAAGATGAACACACATCCCCAAGGCTTTATGAGCCGTCTGGCGCGCAACCAGAAGGGCAATGTCATGGCGATGGTGGCCGCCGCCATCATCCCGCTGGCGGCGCTGATCGGCGGCGGGCTGGACATGGGCCGCGCCTATATGGCGCGCGCGCGCATGCAGCAGGCCTGCGACGCCGCCGCCCTCGCCGGGCGCCGGGCAATGACGACATCGTCGATGACCCAGGCCAACAAGGACGAAGCCAAGAAATTCTTCGACTTCAATTTTCCGCAAGGCACGTTTCAGGCCGCGACTTTCACCCCCGTCATCCGCAGCAAGCCGGGCGAAACGACCACCGTGCAGGTGACGGCATCCACCACGATGCCGACCACGGTGATGAAGATTTTCCGCTATGAAACATTGCCTTTGTCGGTGACGTGCGAGGCGCGGTTCGACATCGGCAATACCGACGTGATGCTGGTGCTCGATACCACCGGGTCGATGGCCTATGCCATTTCCGACGGCAAGGGCGGCTCGACGACGCGGCTCGCCGCGCTCAAGCAGGCGGTCAAGGATTTCTACGACACGCTGGGCGCGGGATCGAACAGCACGGGACGCATCCGTTATGGGTTCATGCCCTATAGTTCGACGGTCAATGTCGGCTATCAGCTGCCGACCAACTATCTGGTCGGCGGCATCAGCGGCGAGACATGGGATTATCAGACGCGGCGGCTGCTGACGACCTATGGCACGGCAACCAATGAGACGGGTTCCTGGATTTATACCTCAGGATCGGTTTCGGCACCGACCACCTATAGCAGCACCAGCGGAGGATCGGCTTCGCAATGCGTTGCGCCCGCCAGCGCGACGCCAGTTGTCAATACGCCGACCACGACGACGGCCACGGATCCAGTCACGGGGATCCGCACCACCACCACGGTCACGACGCGGACGACCAATGGCTATACCTATAATGCATCCTACACGGCAGCGGTCACGGGGGGGTGGCAGTGGCAGGGCTGGCAGCTGGTCTATGTCTCCCCGAAGCCAAGCCAGTGCGTCATCACGCGCACCCAGTATAGCAACTATGTCGAGACAAAGACGGACCGGAGTGTGCAGACGCCGCAGAAGAGTTGGGAATATGGCAAATTCCCGCTGACGGTATCATCCTTCATTACCGGCAACGCCGTCGCCAACCCCACCTATGACGCCAGCGTGCCGACCGATTCCAGCGGCAATGTCGTGGCGTCCACATCGACATGGGCGGGTTGCATCGAGGAACGGGATACGGACAGCAATATCACGGCCAGCACATCGACAAGCAGCACCCCGTCAAACGCCCAGGATCTCAACATCGATGCTCTGCCCGATCCGACGCAAAAGGGCACCAAATGGCGTCCGCACTGGCCCGATGTCGAATTCACCCGCAGCGGCAGTTCGTCGGGCACCTGGCTCAACACGCAGTCGCGCAAGGACGGCGGGTGGAACGCCTGCCCCAGCCAGTCGCGCAGGTTGACCAGCTACGCCAATCGGACGAGCACGCCCACTGGCCAGTCGAGCAGCTTCAACAGCTATATCGACAACCTGATCGCGGTCGGCGGCACTTATCATGACATCGGCATGTTGTGGGGCGCGCGCTTCCTGTCGCCCAAAGGCATTTTTGCCAGCGACAACAATAGCGCGCCCAACGGCTTCAACATTTCGCGCCATATCGTGTTCATGACCGACGGCGACATGAGTGCCTATCAGCAGGTCTATGGCGCCTATGGATATCAGCAACTCGATGCGCGGGTGGCGCCGGGAAACACCAGCGATACCGACCTGACCGCGATCCATAACACGCGTCTTCAGATGCTGTGCAATGCTATCAAGGCCAAGGGCATCACCATCTGGGTCATCGGGTTCCGCAACCAGTCCGAAGGAAATATCCAGACCCCCCTGCAAAATTGCGCCACCAGTTCGAACCACTGGACCATGGCCTATGACGCCGCGTCGCTGAGCCAGAAGTTCAAGGACATCGCCAAGAATATCGGCGGTCTGCGGGTGTCGCAATGATCGGGCGGATCGCATCGAAGCTGATGCGCCTGCGCCGCGATGCGCGTGGCGTCACGCTGCTGGAATTCGGCTTTGTCGCGCCGCCGCTCATGCTCACCATCATGGCGATCGGCGACTTGGGCTATCAAGCCTATTGGCACGCCGTCGCCCGCGGCGTCCTTGAAAAGGCCGCGCGCGCCGCGTCCGTCGGCACGCTCAATGGCGCGCAATTCGATGCCTACATCACCCAGCAGATGTCGGCCATCACCGCCAGGAACGCCAGCCCACCCCATATCGTCAAGAAAAGCTATTATAATTTCTCGCGCGTCGGCAAACCGGAGAAGATCACGTCCGATACAGCGCCGCTGGGCGTCTATAATAGCGGTGACTGCTATGAGGACGCCAATGGCAATGGCGTATTCGACACATCGGGCGGGAGCACCGGGCTGGGGAACGCTGATGACATCGTCTATTATGAAGTGACCTTGTCGCAGCCGCGCCTGTTCCCGATGGCCAGGCTGCTGGGATGGAGCGCCACCCAGTCGGTGACGGTGTCGACCATGGTCCGTAACCAGCCCTGGGCCAACCAGACCACGCCCACGATCCGCTGCTCATGACGAGGATGCGCCTGCCCCTGCTCTTGACCCTGCGCCGGTTGCGTCGCGACGATCGCGGCCTGGCGCTGATCGAATTCGCCTTCTCGTTGCCGGTGCTGCTGATCCTGTGCATGTGCGGGCTTGAAGCGGCCAATCTGGCCCTGGCCCATCTGCGGATTAGCCAGATCGCGATGCTAGTGGCCGACAATGCCTCACGCGTGCGCACATCTATCGACGAAGCCGATGTGAATGAAATCATGATCGGCGCCAATCAATCCACGCAGTCGCTCAGGCTTCAGGCGAATGGCCGTATCTTCCTGTCGGACCTGGAACCTAACGGGCTCACCGGGCCGAACGAGGGGCAATATATTCGCTGGCAGCGCTGCTGGGGCAATGGCGCCTTCACGTCCAGCTATGGCGTTGCCGGGAATGGCCAGACCAACGCCAGCATGAAGGACGGCATGGGGCCGGGCACGACGGCCGCGACCAAGGTGAAGGCGATGAGCGGCACTGCGGTCATGTTCGTCGAGGTCGCCTACCGCTATCAGCCGATCGTCAGCAACGCCATCTTCGGACCCAAGGTGATCCGATACTCCAGCGCTTTCAACGTGCGCGAACGCACTGATCAGGCGATCAAGAATGCGGGCAATCTGGCGGCGGCGAACACCGCCCGCTGCACCTGACGCGCGACTGGGCGGCCTGCCGCCCGGCATTTTTCGCTTCCGCCAATATCGGCGCTTCGCTCCATCATCCTGATCTTCGCGCCAGCGCGCGAGCCCCCTACGCGCGTACGAGAACAGGCCATTGCGTCTGGTACGCCTATGAGTCACCGCTCCCGTACAATTCATTGCGGCGGCCGCACATCAAAAATTAGGAAATTACGTCCATATCGCAGGATATTACTCCGGATTGGATGATTATGAACCTGCCGCGTCAGAAGATTACAACTGGGTTGCGCAATGGCTGGCGCAAGGTCAATGAAAGGCTCGCGCCGCTCGCTGGGGACCGCCGCGGCTCCACGTTGGCACTGATGGCCGCAGGGCTCATTCCCGTAATTGCCGCTCTGGGCGCGGGTATTGACGCGGGACGGCTATACCTGGTGAAATCCCAGCTTCAGGCCGGGGTGGATGCGGCCGCTCTGGCCGGCGCGCGCGCCTTTGCCGTGACCGATGGCTCGCCAGCAGCGCGCGACAAGCAGGCGAGCGCCTATTTCTACGGTAATTTCGCGTCGGATTATATGGGCGTCAGCAATTTGCAACTGACGCCAGATTTCAAGACCGTCGGCGGAATCAACGTGACCACCATCACCGCCCGCGCGATCGTGCCCATGACATTCATGCGGATATTCGGGTTTCAGCCGCGCACCATGCAGGCCGTCGCCAAGGCCGAATTGCAGCCGCGCCCCCTGGAGGTGATGGTCGTCCTCGACGACACCGGCTCGATGAAAGCCAACCTGTCGGGCGGCCGGACGCGGATGGTCGCGCTCAAGGAGGCGGCGAATGACTTCGTCGACATCCTTCACCAGGGTGCATCGAGCCGGCGCGATCTCGCCATGGGCTTCATCGGCTATGACGTGACCGTCAATGTCGGCCATTTGCTGCCCGGCAACGCGGTCAAGAAGGTCGAAGGCTTTAACAGCTTTGCCGGTGCGAGCGCCTACGGCCTGTCTGTCCCCAGCCATGCCAGCGGCAATTATCTGGCGTGGAAAGGCTGCGTGATGGCCGATACGACGGTGAAGGACGTGGACAAGAATCGCCTGACGTCGGAAACCGGTGCCTGGGATCTGGTGCGTTCGCTGCCCGGCGAAGGCAGCCATCCGCCCGTAGAGCCTTTTTTCGTGCCGCCCATGTATGTGCCAAACGCGAAGAGCAACTCGGGCGCCGACAACCCTAGCAGCACCTATTATGGCATCTATAACACTGAACCAGGTAATAATCTCTACCGGATCGACAAGTCGGCTTTCGGTGAAATGGGCGCGGACTATCTGGCGCGCACCGAACTCTATCGGCAATATTTCTACGATTATTATGTCGGCTTGAACAATGGCGATGCCAACAAGGCCGACGATGTGGTCCGGCGCCTGGATGGCAGCTATTATACTCCGTCAGCGGCAAATCGCGCCGGCAATGACTGGTATATCGATTGGAAGCGGATACCCAAATATTATGACGGCGCGGTGTGGAAGGACCCGGCGAGCGCGACGGTCAATCCTCTGGGCGGTTCGGTGGATTCCGGCAGCAAGAATACGACGCCGATGCCCTCGCCCAATTGGCAATGTCCCGAAGAGGCCATGCCGCCGCGATATGGACGGATGAAGAGCGAATATCTCAGCCATATCGCAAATCAGCATGGCGCGATCTATCCGGCCAATGGCACGATCCACCATGCTGGGCTGCTATGGGGCTATCGCCTATTGGTGCGGGACGATGTGTTCACACGCGCCAACCCGACCACCGAACGTCCGCGCCGCGCGCTGGTATTCATGACCGATGGCGTGAACGAAATCGGCGAATCCCAAAACGGCTATCTGGACCGCACCTTCACCTGGTACGGTCGGTGGAGCGACTCCCGCATCGCGGCAAACCAGTCAAATTCGGAAACGCAGATGCTGCGCCGCTTCGAAAAGACGTGCGCCAATATCCAGCGGGAAGCAAACCCGCCTGAAATCTACATCATCGCGCTGGTCGCCAACAGTTCCGCCATCGATACGGCATTCAACAACTGCGCGCCCGGCCGTGTATACCGCACCAGCAGCACGGACGAGTTGCGGCGCGCATTCCAGGACGTGGCGGCGGAACTCGTCGACCTCCACCTGATCCAATGAGACATTTCGCCCCCCTCGCCAAAGACCGGTCGGGTGTCTCCACGGTCGAATTCGCCATCATCCTCCCCGCGTTGCTGACGCTCATGTGCGGCGCAATCGAACTGGGACACATGCTGTTGGCGCGCGTCGTGCTGGAAGGCGCAATGACCGAAGCCGCGCGCATCTCGACCGCTTCGCTCGAAACAGCCGAAGCGCAGCGCACGACCCTTATGGAAGAAAGCATCGAACAGGCCATGGGCAATTTCCCCCTGGCCGACGGCGCGCATGTCAGCGTGCAAACGATCGTCTATGGAAATTTCAGCAGCGCGCATCCCGAAACCTATGAGGACGCGAACGCAAACGGCCATTACGACCTGGGCGAATCCTATGTTGATCGCAACGCCAACGGCAAATGGGATGCGGCGACGCCCAAAACCGGAACGCTGGGCGGCCCTGGCGATGTCGTCAGTTACACCGTGCGCTTTCCCAAGCGCATCCTGTTCGGGTTTCTGGGCGCGCAATGGCTGCTGGGCGACA
Source organism: Sphingobium sp. UBA5915 (assembly GCF_002431195.1). Taxonomy (NCBI): domain Bacteria; kingdom Pseudomonadati; phylum Pseudomonadota; class Alphaproteobacteria; order Sphingomonadales; family Sphingobiaceae; genus Sphingobium; species Sphingobium sp. UBA5915. The sequence continues at coordinate 89,641 of NZ_DJDV01000023.1, forward strand.
GCATCATGCTGACCGGATCAACTGTTGTCCGCAACGAATCCGTTGTGCGAAGGACCTCCTGATGCGGGTGCCTCACTTTGTCCAAAAGCTGGCGCGGGACCGCAGCGGCCTGGCCCTAGTCGAGTTCGGCCTGGCCCTGCCCCTGTTCCTGGGATTTGTGCTGTCGGGCATCGAAATGGCGAATTACGTCATGGCGAATAACCGGACCCAAAGGCTGACGACCATGGCGGCCGACCTTGTGGCGCAAAGTGGCGCGGGCGCGATCGGCACCAGCGAAGCGCAGATTTACGATCTGTTTTCGGCCCTCGATCTGACGGCGCAACCGTTCGACCTGCGCAATCATGGCCGCATCGTGATCACCGCGGTCAAGGGCACCGACACGAATGCGGACAATGTGGTCGAAAGCCGCATCCTGTGGCAGAGGTTCGACGGCAAATATGTCGTGAGCCCGGAGGTCGGCTGCATCCAGTCGACCAGCCTCGCCACATTGCCGGGGAACCGGACATTGGCGCTGGATGAGCTGCTGTTTCACGTGCAGGTCACCTATCGGTATCAGCCGGTGTTCAGCAGCGCGCCGTTCCGGATGTTCTCCCTACCGGTCGATTTTTCGCGCCACGCCATGTTCCGCGCACGATCGACCCAGTTCCAGACGCCGGCGGCGGATTCGCGCTTTCCACCCAAGAATAAGTGCGCATCCGTCACCGGGTTGTGACGGATCGAAAAAGGGCGACCCCGGCGGGGCCGCCCTTCCCGTCCTACTTGTAGCAGACCTTCTTGGCCGCCTCGACCACGCGGGCCGCGTCGATCAGCGCGGCCTTTTCCAGGTTCGCGGCATAAGGCAGCGGCACATCCTCATTGGTGACGCGCAGCACCGGGGCGTCGAGGTCGTCAAAGCCCTTTTCCATCACGACCGCCGCGATTTCCGAGGCGATAGAGCAGGTCGGCCAGCCTTCTTCGACCACCACGATGCGGTTGGTCTTCTTGAGGCTTTCCAGCACGGTGGCGGTATCGAGCGGACGCAGCGTGCGCAGGTCGATGACTTCGGCGTCAATCCCCTCACTCGCCAGCGTTTCGGCCGCTTCAAGCGCTACGCCGACGCCGATCGAATAGCTCACCAGCGTCACATCCTTGCCCTGCTTCATGATCCGCGCCTTGCCGATCGGCAGGACATAATCATCGAGCTTGGGGACGTCGAAGCTGCGGCCATAGACCAGTTCGTTCTCCAGGAACACGACCGGGTCTTCCGAGCGGATCGCAGCCTTGAGCAGCCCCTTGGCGTCGGCTGCGTCATAGGGCGCGATGACGATGAGGCCGGGGACGGACGCATACCAGGGGCCGTAATTCTGGCTGTGCTGCGCGCCGACGCGGCTTGCCGCGCCGTTGGGACCGCGAAACACGATCGGGCAGCGCATCTGGCCGCCGGACATATAGTTGGTCTTGGCCGCCGAATTGATGATGTGGTCGATCGCCTGCATGGCGAAATTGAACGTCATGAATTCGATGATCGGACGCAGACCACCCATGGCGGCGCCGGTGCCGACACCGGCAAAGCCATATTCGGTGATCGGCGTGTCGATAACCCGCTTTCCGCCAAATTCGTCGAGCAGACCCTGCGTGACCTTGTAGGCGCCCTGATATTCGGCGACTTCCTCACCCATCACGAAGACGCGCTCATCCTTGCGCATCTCTTCGGCCATGGCATCGCGCAACGCTTCGCGCACCGTCGTCTTGACGAATTCGGTGCCTTCGGGAATGGCCGGATCCTGCACGGCGGGCTTGACCTCGGCGGCCAGATTGGCGGTGCCGCTTTCGGGCTTTTTGGGCGCGCCGGGTGACGCCTCGGCCTTGGCCGGCGGCGCGCTTTCCTCGGCCTTGGGCGCCGGCGCGGCATCCTCACCGCCCTCGCCCGCCATTTCGGCGATGACGGTGCCGACCTTCACGCCTTCCGATCCCTCGGCCACCATGATCTTGCCGATCTTGCCTTCATCGACGGCTTCGAATTCCATCGTCGCCTTGTCGGTTTCGATCTCGGCGAGAATGTCGCCGGACTTGACCTCATCGCCTTCCTTGACCAGCCATTTGGCCAGCGTGCCCTCTTCCATCGTCGGCGAGAGCGCCGGCATCTTGATTGCGATACCCATTAATATTGCTCCACCAGCACGTCGGTATAGAGTTCAGCCATGTCGGGTTCGGGCGAGGTTTCGGCGAAATCGGCAGCCTCGCTCACGGTCTTGCGGATGTTCTGGTCGATGCTCTTGATCTCGTCTTCGCCGACGCCAGCCTCGATCAGATATTTCTTCACGCCCTCGATCGGATCGCTGGTGTCGCGCATGGACTGCACTTCCTCACGCGAGCGATATTTGGCCGGGTCGGACATGGAATGGCCACGATAGCGATAGGTCTTCATTTCCAGCAGAATGGGACCGTTGCCGCCCTGCACCCATTTGAGCGCTTCCTCGGTCGCGCCGCGCACAGCGAGCACGTCCATGCCGTTGACCTGAATGCCGGGAATACGGAAGCTTTCGCCGCGACGATAGAGCTGATCCTCTGAGGAGGCGCGATTGACGCTGGTGCCCATGGCGTACTGGTTGTTTTCAATGACGAAGATGATCGGCAGCTTCCACAGTTCAGCCATGTTGAAGGCTTCGTAGACCTGGCCCTGGTTGGCCGCGCCATCGCCGAAATAGGCGACGCACACGCCGCCATCGTCATTATATTTGTGCGCGAAGCCCAGGCCCGCGCCCAGCGACACCTGCGCGCCGACGATGCCGTGGCCGCCGTAGAATTTATGCTCGACGCTGAACATGTGCATCGAACCGCCCTTGCCGCGCGAGATGCCGGCTTCGCGGCCGGTGAGTTCGGCCATGATGATCTTGGGATCGATGCCATAGGCGAGCATGTGCCCATGATCGCGATAGCCGGTGATGACGCTGTCCTTGCCGGGCTTGAGCGCCGACTGGATGCCGACCGCGACCGCTTCCTGGCCGATATAGAGGTGACAGAAACCGCCGATCAGACCCAGGCCGTAAAGCTGGCCGGCCTTTTCCTCGAAACGGCGGATCAGAACCATCTGCTTGTAGAAGTCCAGCAATTCGTCCTTGCTGGCTTCGTAATCCGAGGGCGTTTCGGGGCGCGGCCGATTATGGTCCGCTCCGGCGGGTGCAGCCGCCTGTGCCTTTGCACTCGAAGCACGCGGCGTCGTTGATTTCGCCAAGGCTGTTATCCTTTTGCGTGGGTAGGATGGAAGGAAGCCCGATATAGCGACAGGGTTGCATAGTTTGCAACTGCACACACTACGGAATCCGGGCAAAATCCATAGCTGACACGGTGAATTTATGGCCCGATCCAACGCCGGTCGCGTCGCTTCCGCACATCGTGGCAGCAAAATTACGGATTGCCGGCTTGGCACGCAAATTCGTTGCGCCGGGTACCGGCTCCGCATGGAATCGCTGTATCAGTTGAGCGGCACGATCACTTCATCATGATGAATGACGCCCAGCTGGCGGCGAACCAGCTCGTCAGCGAGATCGGGATCGACCCGGCGCGGATTGAGCGCGTCCACCCGGTTGCGCAATTCCGCGCGCGCCTGCTGCGTCTTCTTAAGCTCCAGCTTCGCGCCATGCAGCTGGCGACTATAGTCACCCCAGGCGAGCACGCCATTCGACCCCAGCACCACATAGCCGGCAAAGGTCAAAAGCAGCAGCAAGGCGATCGCAGGCCCAAAGGCCGACACCAGCAACAGTCTGAGTTTCGCGATATGCGCCATGGCCTAGTGGAATCACAGCGAAAGCCCGGCCGCAAGCGAAAAATATTCAACTTGCGGCCAGCCGATCATTTCAGGCATGAAAGCCCCGGTTCAGCGGAAGATCGAACGCCCCGCATAGACCGCCATATCCCCCAGTTCCTCCTCGATGCGGATAAGCTGGTTATATTTGGCAAGCCGGTCGGACCGGGCGAGCGAGCCGGTCTTGATCTGCCCGCAATTGGTTGCGACGGCCAGATCCGCGATGGTCGCATCCTCGGTTTCCCCAGAGCGATGCGACATGACCGCGCTGTAGCGCGACCGGTGGGCGAGATCGACGGCGGCAAGCGTTTCGGTCAGCGTGCCGATCTGGTTGACCTTGACCAGCAGCGAATTGGCCAGCCCCTTGCCGATGCCCATGGCAAGGCGCGCGGGGTTGGTCACGAACAGGTCGTCGCCGACCAGCTGAACCTTGTCGCCAATCTTGTCGGTCAGCGCCTTCCAGCCTTCGAAATCATCCTCGCCCATGCCGTCCTCGATCGACCGGATCGGGTAGTCGGCGCACAAGGCAGCGAGATAATCGGCCATTTCCACCGGCGAAAGCGACAAGCCTTCGCCCGAAATCTCATATTTGCCGTTCTTGAAAAATTCAGTCGCGGCGCAGTCCAGAGCCAGCACAACGTCGTCGCCCGGCTTGTACCCGGCCTTTTCCACCGACAGCATGATGAAATCGAGCGCATCGCGGGTCGAGGCGATATTGGGTGCGAAGCCGCCTTCGTCGCCGACCGAGGTCGCAAGCCCCTTGTCGTGCAGGCCCTTTTTGAGCGTATGGAAGATTTCCGATCCGATGCGCACGGCGTCGGCGATGCTGTCCGCACCGACCGGCATGATCATGAATTCCTGAAAATCGATGGGGTTATCGGCATGTTCGCCGCCATTGATGATGTTCATCATCGGAACCGGCAGGACATGCGCGCTGACGCCGCCGACATAGCGATAGAGCGGCAGGCCGCGTGCATCGGCAGCGGCTTTCGCGACCGCCAGGCTGACGCCCAGAATTGCATTGGCGCCCAGGCGCGATTTATTGTCGGTGCCGTCGAGATCGATCATCGCGGCATCGACTTCGCCCTGATCCTCTGCATCCAGTCCGATCAGTTGCTCGGCAATCTCGTCATTGACCGCCGCAACCGCCTGGAGCACGCCCTTGCCCAGATATTTCGTGTTGTCGCCATCGCGTTTTTCCACTGCTTCATAGGCGCCGGTCGATGCCCCTGACGGCACGGCCGCGCGGCCAAAGCTGCCATCTTCGAGCATGACGTCGACTTCGACGGTGGGATTGCCGCGGCTGTCGAGAATCTGGCGGGCGTGAATGTCGAGAATGGCGGTCATGATCGCTCCTGAAATGAAGGGCCTGCATCGCGGCCGGTCGCCGATTTCGCGCTCCGCTTAGCCAGCGACCGCACCAATGGCAATGCGGGGCTTGCACCCGCGCAAAAAATGCCGATGGTCAAAATGTAACGGCAACGGAACTGTAGTCGCCCGCGAAGCATTAGGGGCTCGAACACCTGCCGACACACTGTATCGAAAGGGAGAAACAGGACGATGGTCGACACCCCCGAAACGCCGCCCGCCAAGCGCGGCCGCAAGCCCGCTGCCGACAAGCCCGCAAAGGCCAAGCCCGCCAAGACCGTCATCACTCCCGAACCGGTCGAGGCGGCGCCGATGAAGCTGGCAGCGACGCAGGCAACCGCTGACGAAGGCAGCAACGGCGCGGAGAGCAAATGGAGCGCGCAGATCGCTCCCATCAAGGCGCAGGCTGAAAAGGCCGCCAAGACCGCCAAGGAAAAGATCAATTCGGTGGATTGGAAAGCCCATGTCGATCCGTTGAAAGACCAGGCGGGCAAGACCGCCAAGTCGGCGGCGATCGTCGCAAAGGACAAGACGGGCACCGCGATGCAAAGCCTGGCCAAGCTGATTTCCGACACCGCCGGCACCGTGGACGCCAAACTTGGCCCGCAATATGGCGATTATGCGCGCCAGGCCGCCGAACAGGTTGCTGGCGCCGGGACCGCACTGGAAGGCAAGGATGTCGATCAGCTGATGGACGAAGCGCGCGATTTCGTGCGCAAGAGTCCGGCCGTGGCGATAGGCGCCGCCGCCGTCGTCGGTTACGTCCTGATGCGTTTGGCCAAGGGTTCCGACGACAAGGCCTAAGGCTATGGGCCCGCGCATGGCGGGCCTGCTCATTCCCGCGCAGCGGAGGGTATATTGATTGAAGAGCCAGCGGAAACGGCGGTCACGCCGCATACCGAGGGGCCCGAAGAGGCTGCGCGGCAGGAATCGGTAGGGGAGGCGTTCAAGCGGGTCTATGAAGACGCGCGCGCCTATGCCGCTGCCGAGGCGGAGAAGCAGAAGCTGCGTCTCGGCCTCATCATGGCCGGCGTTCGAAATGCAGCGATATTCGGCATCGCTGCCTTCCTGATGATTTTCGCCAGCCTGGTTGCGCTTCTTGTCGGTTTGATCCACGTGTTTGAGCCGATGATTGGTCCGCTCGGGGCGGCTCTGGCCGTATTTGCGGCCGGGATCATCGTCGCCATAGTTTTGCTGCTGCTCGCGAAGGGCTGTATCAGCCGGATGAAGAAGGCGATTGCGCCATGACGCCGGCCGAGATCGCCTACCGCGCGGCCGTCGCCAATGCCGATGCGCAACGTGCGCGCCTTGTGGACAGCGCGCAGGCCGCTAAAGCCCGCATTTCTCCCGCGCGCTTGAAGCAGGATGCAAAGGACAAGGTCACCGCCACTGCACTGGACGGCGTCGCCTATGTCGGTGCGAAGGTCCAGCAGCGCCCCATAGCGGTCACCGCGGCCGTCGGTGCGCTCGGCCTATTCATGGCCCGTCGCCCGATCACGGCACTTTTGCGCCGCTTATACGTTCGCTTCCACGACAGACATAGACAATTCGGAGATTGAGTGATGGCCGATATTCGCGCACAGATTTCCCGCGCCCGCGAGGCCGCTAATGACGCGGCGACCAACGCGTCTGACCGCATCCGCGAAACCAGCGGAAAGGCGCGCGACAGCGCGGGCGAGTTGATCAACAGCAGCCGGGAAAAGGCTGGCGACGCCTATGCCGACGCCCGTGACAGGACGCAGCGCGTCGCGACGCGCGCCAATCAGATTGTTCAGGATCATCCCGTCATGGCGGTTGCAGGCGCGGTTGCCGCTGGCGCACTGGTCGCATGGATGTTCCCGAAAAGCCGCCGCGCGATGAAGGCGCTTCCCGGACTGGCCACAACATTGGGCGCTCGCGCAGTCGAAGCGGCAGCCGCTGCCCGTTCCGCCGCGGCCGACGAAGCAGATATCGTAACGCACAAGGCCGGCGGCGTTCTGACGAAAGCCAAGGCCTTTGCGGCGCAGGGGGCGGACAGCTTGCGTCATCGCGCTGACGATGCGTACAGCGCGGCGAGTGATGCCGCATCGTCAGCGCGCGAAAATCTCGCCGCTGCCGACCTCAGCGCCAAGGCGTCCAGGCTGGCCGATGACGTCACCGCGCTGGTGGTTGCTAAGGTCGATGCGATCAGCGACGCGGTTAAGGCGCGGTTGCCCAAAAGCTAATCGCGATTGCGCTGAACGCAACAGGGCATCCCGTCCCTCTTCTTGGCGGATCGCGGAGACGATGCTAAGGCTCCGCGATCATCCAAGGGAGAATAGATAACGCCATGAGCAAAATGCATCTGGTGATGGGCGGTCGCGTCAAGGATCCGCAGACGTTGGAATTTCAGGATCTGAACCAGGTGGATCTGGTTGGTGTCTATCCTGATTATGCGTCGGCCGAAAAGGCGTGGCGGGGCGCGGCGCAGCGGACGGTTGACGATGCTGAAATGCGCTATGTCATCGTGCATCTGCACCGCTTGCTGGAACCCGAACTTCCTACCGCCTGAGCCGGCAGCTCAAAGAATTTTCGCCCGTTCGATCGCCAAGGTCGAACGGGTTTTTCTTGTTCAGTGAACGGCGCGCGGTTTCTTGCGAAAACGCCAGCGCAGCAATGGACGAGTGAGGGCAAGCCCACCCAGAAACCCGCCGATATGCGCCGCAATCGCGATCTGGCCCAGCGCGCCGGCGCCCCCGGACGTAGCAACGCCGATCATCAACTGGATCGCGATCCATCCGGCGGCTAGCCATAAGACGCGCACCAGATTTGCGGACAGCGGACCGACCTTGCGCACCTGCTGCTGGCTATAGAGCAGCGAATAGGTAGCGATGATCGCGGAAATGGCGCCGCTGGCGCCGACCATTGGATTGGTGGAAGCCGGATCGACCAGATATTGCGCCAGACAGGCCGCATAGGCCCCGACGCCATACAGGATGAGCGTCCCGCTCCACCCCAGCACATGCTCCACCTGCCGGCCGCAGAAAACCAGCATCAGCATGTTGAAGCCGATATGCAGCCACCCGGCATGGACCAGGGTGCAGCTGAGCGGCGTCAGCCAGGCAGGCACGGCGGCCATGCCCGCGAGCAGGCCCGGGTCGCCGAACCGTGCGGGGATGAAGCCGCCAAGGATCGCGGCGTCCTCGACCCGATTGGCGGCGATCAGCGCCAGGAAGACGGCGACGCTGATCGCCGCCAGTCCATTGGTGGCGCGGCCCGACGGCAGGCGCACGGGGTCAGAGGAACTCGATCTTGTCGACCAGGTAGAATTTGTCACCCGATGGGACAGACACTTCCACCTCATCGCCGACTTCACGGCCGATCAACGCGCGGCCAAGCGGGCTGGAATAGCTGATCATGCCGGCCTTGGCATCGGCTTCGGCCTGACCAACGATCTGATATTTCACCGGCTTGTCGTCTTCGTCCATCAAGGTGACGGTCGCGCCGAAAATAATCTTGTTGCCCGACAGGGTCTTGGGATCGATGACCTGCGCACGCGACAGCTTGTCTTCCAGATCGTTGATCGTCGCTTCGACCTGACCCTGACGCTCCTTGGCGGCATGATATTCCGCATTTTCCGAAAGGTCGCCATGGGCACGGGCTTCCTCGATGGCGTCCACGATCAGCGGCCGTTCGGCCTTCAATTCGCGGAGCTGCGCGTTGAGCTTGTCATAGCCCATTTGCAGCATCGGCATCTTCTCGACGGTCGCCATTCCTGTAAATCCTTCGTCAAAACTTCCCTTTGGCGGCCCCGGCATAGGGCCGCCCCGCATCGTCATTCCTGTGCAGGGGATCAGGCGTGCGACCCGGGATAATAGGATTGGAGCGAGCGCACTTCAAGGGCGCGACTGCGCAAGGCTTCGATCGCGTCCGCCGCGGCGACGCTGGCGGCCGCCGTGGTAAAGCTGGCGATCTTGGCGCGCAGCGCCGATGTACGGATGGCCTTGCTGTCCTTCAACGACTGCCAGCCTTCGGTCGTGTTGAAGATCAGCTGCACGTCGCCATCGGTAATCCGGTCGACGATATGCGGCCGCCCTTCGGCCACCTTGTTCACCCGTTCGACGGCGATGCCCTGCCCTTCCAGATAGCTGGCGGTACCGCCGGTGGCGATGATGGTGAAGCCCATGGCCGCCATCTTCTGTACGGCGGGCAGGATCACCGGCTTGTCGCTGTCCTTGACCGACACGAATACGGTGCCACCGGTCGGCAACACCGTGCCAGCACCCAGCTGCGCCTTGGCGAAGGCTGTTGCAAAATCCCTATCGATTCCCATGACTTCGCCGGTGCTCTTCATCTCCGGTGAGAGCACCGGATCGACGCCGGGGAAGCGCGCGAAGGGGAAGACGGCTTCCTTGACTGCGATATGGTCGATCGCATTACGGTCGATCGTCGGCAAGTCCTTGAGCTTCTCGCCCGCCATGACGCGGCTGGCGATCTTGGCGATGGGCGTGCCGATCGCCTTGGCGACGAAGGGCACGGTGCGGCTGGCGCGCGGGTTGACCTCGATCAGGTAGACGACGCCGTCCTTGACCGCGAACTGGATGTTCATGAGGCCCCGCACGGACAGTGCGCGGGCCAGCACATCGGCCTGCCGCTCGATTTCCGCGATGATGTCGGCCGACAGGCTGTAGGGCGGCAGCGAACAGGCGCTGTCGCCCGAATGCACGCCCGCTTCCTCGATATGCTGGAGCACGCCGGCCACGACCACATCGTCGCCATCGCACAGCGCGTCGACATCGACCTCGACCGCGTCGCGCAGATATTGGTCGATGAGGACCGGCGAGTCGCCCGACACCTGCACCGCGGTGGCGATATATTCCTCCAGCTGCGCCTGCCCGTCGACAATCTCCATCGCGCGGCCGCCCAGCACATAGGATGGGCGCATCAGCACCGGGTAGCCGATGCGGTTGGCGACGGCGATCGCCTCCTCCCGGCTGCGGGCGATGCCGTTGGCGGGCTGCTTCAATTTGAGCTTGTCGATCAGCGCGGCGAAGCGTTCCCGGTCTTCGGCCAGGTCGATGGCATCGGGGCTGGTGCCAAGGATCGGCACGCCTGCGTCCTCCAACGCCTGCGCCAGTTTGAGTGGGGTTTGCCCGCCAAACTGCACAATGACGCCCGCCAGCGTGCCCGCCGACATTTCGACGCTCAATATCTCCAGCACATCCTCGGCGGTCAGCGGCTCGAAATAGAGGCGATCCGATGTGTCATAGTCGGTCGAGACCGTTTCCGGGTTGCAGTTGACCATGAT
>NZ_DJDV01000023.1:100359-101453 GCF_002431195.1 Sphingobium sp. UBA5915
TGGACGCAGCAATAGTCGAACTCGATCCCCTGCCCGATCCGGTTGGGGCCGCCGCCCAGGATCACGACCTTCTGCCTGTCGCTGGGCTGCGCCTCATTCTCCGCCTCGCCGAACAAAGGCGCTTCATAGGTGGAGTACATATAGGGCGTCTTCGCCTCGAATTCGGCGGCGCACGTGTCGATGCGCTTGAAGACGGGGCGCACGCCCAGCTTGTGGCGCAGCTTGCGCACCTCTTCTTCGGTCACGCCGCCGGTCATGGCCTTGACCGCATCGTGGATCAGGCCGCTGCTGCGCGCGATGCCGCGCTCCATGCCGCGCAGATTGGCGGATTTGAGCGCCAGAAAGGCCAGGCGCTTGTCGGAAAAGCCCATCGACTTCAAACGCCGCATACCCTCGGCATCCTGCGGCAGGCCGTTTTCCAGCACCTCGCCTTCCGCGTCGACGATTTCCTTGAGGCGCTCCAGGAACCAGGGGTCGAACTTGGCAATGCTGTGAATTTCGGCGACGGTCAGGCCTTCGCGCAGCGCCTGCGCCGCGATCAGCAGCCGGTCGGGTGTGGGCTTGGCCAGCGCGGCGACAATGTCGTCGCGCGACGCGCCTTCCAGATGGTCGACAGTGTTGAAACCCGACAGGCCGGTTTCCAGACCGCGCAGCGCCTTCTGCATCGATTCATGGATGTTGCGCCCGATCGCCATGACTTCGCCGACCGACTTCATCGCGGTGCCGAGCAATGGTTCGGACCCCTTGAACTTCTCGAACGCAAAACGGGGGATCTTGGTCACGACATAGTCGATGGTAGGCTCGAACGATGCGGGGGTCGCGCCGGTAATGTCATTCTCGATCTCGTCGAGCGTATAGCCCACCGCCAGCTTGGCCGCGACCTTGGCGATGGGAAAGCCGGTCGCCTTCGACGCCAGCGCCGAGGAGCGCGACACGCGCGGGTTCATCTCGATCACGATCAGGCGGCCGTCCTTGGGATTGACCGCGAACTGTACGTTGGAACCGCCTGTTTCCACCCCGATTTCGCGCAGCACCGCAATGGATGCGTTGCGCATGATCTGATATTCCTTGTCGGTCAGCGTCAGCGCCGGCGC
>NZ_DJDV01000023.1:101738-119420 GCF_002431195.1 Sphingobium sp. UBA5915
ACGGTGATGCTGTCGCCGGTATGGACGCCCATCGGATCGACATTCTCGATCGAGCAGATGATGATGCAATTGTCGTTGCGGTCCCGCACGACCTCCATCTCATATTCTTTCCATCCGAGCAGCGATTCCTCGATCAGCACCTCGGTGGTGGGCGACGCGTCGAGGCCGCCGCGCACGATGCTCACGAACTCGTCGCGATTATAGGCGATGCCGCCGCCGGTGCCGCCCATGGTGAAGCTGGGCCGGATGATCGCGGGAAGGCCGGTGAACTCCAGCGCGTCGAGCGCCTCCTCCATCGTATGCGCGATGCGCGAGCGGGCGGATTCAAGGCCGATCTTGTCCATCGCGTCGCGGAACTTGATCCGGTCCTCCGCCTTGTCGATGGCTTCTGCGTCCGCGCCGATCATCTGGACGCCGAACTTCTCCAGCGTGCCGTCGTTGAACAGCGCCAGCGCCGTGTTCAGCGCCGTCTGCCCACCCATGGTCGGCAGCACCGCGTCCGGCCGCTCCTTCTCGATGATCTTCGCCACGATTTCGGGCGTAATCGGCTCGACATAGGTCGCGTCGGCAAATTCCGGGTCGGTCATGATCGTGGCCGGGTTGGAATTAACGAGGATGATGCGATAGCCCTCTTCCTTGAGCGCCTTCACCGCCTGCGTGCCCGAATAGTCGAACTCGCACGCCTGGCCGATGATGATCGGCCCCGCGCCGATGATGAGGATGGAGGAGATGTCGGTGCGTTTGGGCATTAGTCTTCTTTTCTCTCTTCAACGGCCTCGTTCCCAATGAATCCAAGGCGCATTCCGTGCTCTTCAAGATTCGACGCCATCACAGCATCGGTCAGACATTCAGCACCGGGTTTGACTGGAATTGTGAGGAAATCTCTTTTATACGTGAAGCTATCTGGCCCCATCACTTCGAACGCGCTTCCCGGCTCAAGACCGCAGAAGGCTTCAAGCGAATTGAGATATTCGCTGAGAGGACGCCCGGCAGAGTAAGTGGGCAATGTGCCGACCTTACCAGCTTTGCGCAACTTTTCCTGGGCCATCGCCTTCATGAGCGCGCCAGATTCAGCCTCGTCATAAGCCTGATAGCGGGCACCAATTTCCGGTTCCTCGAATTCAACCGTTGCACGTGCCCATGTTGCAGCACGAATGCACTCGAACATCTTGTCCGTTGCACCGCCCGATGCCGCAATCGACAGCACATCACTTTGGTAGAGTTCTTCGTAGCGAAGTGATAACCCGGAGCGCGCAACGCCACAGCTTACTACGGCCTCGATGATCGGCACGTTGGATGGCGGCGGCAAATCAATCAATGCACGCCCCCCGCCTGCGCCTCGCAGCCCCAGCCGTCATATTCGACGCCGCAGAGGATTTCGATCTGGAGGCACTTTCTGGTCAGCGCGCGGATCGAGGCTTCGTCGACCGCCTGCACGCATTCGAGGAACAGGAACAGGTCGCCCTCCTCATCTTCTTCCCGGTCCAGTTCGACCATGCCGAACTGGCTGGCGATGGTCAGGACGCGTTCGAAATCCTGTTCGCTGCCCCGGAAGCTGACGTCCACCGGCCGCGCGATGCGCGCCACATCGCCATTGGCGGCGAGATTGGCGAGGACGTCCTTGTCCGCCTCCCACTCTGCCGCGAGGCGCGCTTCATCGACGGGAGGGAGGTTCTGACTCACGCCGCGACAGGCCCTTTGAGACCCTCCACGAACCGCTTGAACAGGTAGAAGCTGTCCTGCGGCCCCGGCGAGGCTTCGGGGTGATATTGCACCGAAAAGGCGTTTTTGTTCGTCAGTTCGATGCCGCAATTGCTGCCGTCGAACAGCGACACATGCGTGGCGCGCACATTGGCGGGCAGCGTGTCGGCGTCGACCGCGAAGCCATGGTTCATGCTGGTAATTTCGACCAGCCCGTCCGACAGGCGCTTGACCGGATGGTTCGCGCCTCTGTGGCCCTGATGCATCTTGATGGTCTTCGCGCCGACCGCGAGCCCGAGCAACTGGTGGCCAAGGCAGATGCCGAAGATCGGCATGTCCGCCTCCATCAGCGCCGCGATCACCGGCACGGCATATTCGCCAGTCGCGGCGGGATCGCCCGGACCGTTGGAGAGGAACACGCCGTCAGGCTTCTGCTCCATCACCTGCTCATAGGTGGCAGTGGCGGGCAGAACGGTGACGCGCGCGCCGGCCTTCACCAGATTGCGGAAGATGTTGTTCTTCGCGCCATAGTCGATCGCGACGACATGGGGGCGCTCCTCCCCCGCCTCATTCAGGCCATAGCCAAAGCCCAGCTTCCACACGCCGTCCTTCCACAGGCGGCTTTCCTTGCCCGTGACTTCGATGGCGAGGTCCATGCCCTCCAGACCCGGCCAGCTTGCAGCCTTCTGCGCCAGTGCGGCAATGTCGAACGCGCCGTCGGAATCATGGGCGATGACGACATTAGGCGCGCCCTTTTCCCGGATCATGCGGGTGAGCGCGCGGGTGTCGACGCCCGACAGGCCGACCCGGCCATGCGCCGCCATCCATTCGTCGAACGGCGCGACGTTGCGGAAATTGCTGGGCTCGGTCACATCCTGCCGCACGATGCAGCCCAGCGCATAGGGATTGTCGGCCTCGACATCCTCGTCATTGGTGCCGACATTGCCGATATGGGGGAAGGTGAAATTGATGATCTGCCCGGCATAACTGGGATCGGTCATAATCTCCTGATAGCCGGTGATGGACGTGTTGAAGCAGAGTTCGCCCACCGCATCGCCGACCGCGCCGAAGCCCCGTCCGAACACCGCGCTGCCATCGGCGAAAACCAATACCCCGGTGGCTCCTTTGGGCACGGTAAGGGTCTTGGCGTCTGCCATGGCTATGCGTTTCCTTATGCTTTTGCGGAGGCCCGTCTGGTGCGGGTTAAACGGCCGGTCAGGTAGGCGGGCGTCCCCCCAAGGTCAACGTCTGTTAAAAATCTCTTTTGCCGCTATATCTGGTCTTTTCCGAAAGAGACAGGATTCTATCGCCCATGATTCGCGAGCAGGTTAAGAGCGCCCAGGTTGAAGCGATGAAGGCGGGCGACAAGGAAAAGCTGGCCGCCGTCCGCCTGATCCTGGCGAAGCTGAAGGACCGCGACATCGAATTGCGCACCGCGACCAGCGTGCCTGACGATGACGCCGTGGTCGTGGACGTGCTGCAAAAGATGGTGAAGCAGCGCCGCGAATCGATCGAGATGTTCAAGAGCGGCGGCCGCGACGAACTGGCCGCCAAGGAAGAGGCCGAACTGGCCGTGATCGAAAGCTTCCTGCCCGCGCAGATGAGCGAGGACGACACCAGGGCCGCGATCGAAGCCATCAAGGCTGAGGTCGGGGCAACCAGCGTCAAGGATATGGGCAAGGTTATGGCGGTGCTGAAGGAACGTCATGGCAGCGTGATCGACATGAGCAAGGCGAGCGGGCTGGTGAAGGCGGCGCTCGTTTGAACGTCGCGGACAAATCCCCCTCCCGCTTGCGGGAAGGAGCCGGATCGCCCTACCACCCCCGTTCGTTTCGAGCGAAGTCGAGAAACGTCTTACACGGCGCTCGACACGCTTAGGGGTTCGGGCATAATCGGATAATGGCTTTCTGGACCTATATGCTCAAATGCGCGGATGGTCGCTATTCCACCGGACACACCGACAATCTGGAGCATCGCATAGGTCAACATCAATGCGGTCAGGGTAGCCGTTTCACTCGTGCGCGCCTCCCTGTCACGCTGGTCTGGAGCGAGGATTTCAGTAGTCGGATCGAGGCGCTCGAGACCGAACGCCTCATAGGCGGATGGTCGCGCGCCAAGAAGGAAGCGATGATAGCGAATAACTGGTCACTGGTCTCATATCTCGCGAAACCGCCCAAAGAGCGCGACACAGCAATCGTTCCGGTCGGTTCAAGCGAAGTGGAGAGGCGAGAAGAATGCGCTAGCCGTTTCTCGACTTCGCTCGAAACGAACGGATTGGGTATGCCAGATACCGAGCCACCCGCATGACCCTCACTCCGCAGTGGCTGGACGAACTGCGCGCGCGCACGTCGCTGTCGACGCTGATCGGCAAGTCGATCAAGGTGCAAAAGGCCGGGCGCGAATATAAGGCCTGTTGTCCGTTCCATAATGAAAAGACGCCCAGTTTCACGATCAACGATGAAAAGGGCTTTTATCATTGCTTCGGTTGCGGCGCGCATGGCGACGCGATCCGGTGGATGACCGACCAGCGCGGCCTGCCCTTCATGGAAGCGGTGAAGGAACTGGCCGCCACCGCCGGGATGGAAGTGCCCGCCGCCGATCCGCGCGCGGCCAAGCGCGCCGAACAGGCCAAGGGCCTGCATGAGGCAATGGCGGCGGCGCAGAGCTTCTTCGAGGATCAACTGGGCGGTCTGGATGGCGGGGAAGCGCGCGCTTATTTGGGACGCCGCGGCATTAGTGACGCCACGCGACGCGCCTTCGGCTTTGGCTATGCGCCCGACGCGCGCGGCAAACTCAAGACCGCGCTTCGGGACTTTGGCGAGCCGATGCTGGTCGAGGCCGGCTTGCTGATCGACCCTGACGGTGAACGCGACAGCTATGATCGGTTCCGGGGCCGGCTGATGCTCCCCATCCGCGATATTCGTGGACGGGTGATCGCCTTTGGCGGCCGCATCCTTGGCGATGGCGAACCCAAATATCTGAACTCGCCTGACACGCCCCTGTTCGACAAGGGGCGCACCCTCTACAATATCGACAAGGCGTCGCCCGCCAGCCGCCAGACCGGCCGCGTCATCGTGGTGGAAGGCTATATGGACGTGATCGCGCTGGCGCAGGCGGGCTTTGCGGATGCGGTGGCACCGCTCGGCACGGCGCTCACCGAACATCAGATCGAACGGCTGTGGAAGATGGTGGAGGTGCCGGTCCTCTGTTTCGACGGCGACGGTGCGGGCCAGAAGGCGGCGATCCGCGCCGCAATGCGCGCCCTGCCCCTGCTGCGCCCCGGTCACAGCCTGTGCTTTGCGACGCTGCCCAAAGGGCAGGACCCCGATGACCTGATCCGCGCGAACGGGCCGGCGGCAATGCAGGCCGTTTTGGACGATGCGCAACCGTTGATCGAACGGCTTTGGGCGCATGAGCTATCGGCCGCGCCGCTCGATACGCCCGAGCAGAAGGCCGCGCTCAAACAGCGATTGCGCGCGATATCGGACGCGATCGCCGATCCCGATGTGCGCGCCCATTATGCCCATGCATTTCGCGAGAGGTATGGCGCGCTGTTCTTCGCCCGGCGCGAGGCGGTGCCGTTCCAGCCGCGGGCTCCGGGCGGCGGCGGTGCGCAACGCTGGCAGCGTGACCGGCGCGGCAACTGGAAACCGCCCATCCCGCCGGCGGGGCAGGAGGCACGCGCGATCGGCGCGGGCGGCATGGAACAACGGCTGCTGCGCGCCGTTCTGGCCGCACTGCTGCGCCATCCCGAGCAGATCGCGCCGCATCGCGAGATGCTTTCCGGCCTCCACATCGCCGACCCGATGCTGGGTCAGTTGATGGGTGCGATGATTCGTTGCTCCTTCCACAAAGAAACAGTTGAAACAGAGGGCCTCCTTACCATATTGGGGCAAGGTGATGTGTATAATATGGCCAAGGGGATGCTCCGGGCCGACACATTCACACTCACCCCAAGCAGGATGACCACCGACCCCGATCGCGTTGCGCGCGATCTGGAGGAGGCCGTTCGGGTGATTGCGCAAGGGCCGGAGCTGGAAGCGGCGCTGGTGGAGGCTACGAGACGATTCGAAAGCGATTTCAGCGAGGCCAATTTCGCTGAACAGCAGCGCATCCGCGCACTGAAAGCCGATCATGATCGTCGTCTCGCGGAACTGGCGCAGTCCGAAGATAGTATTTGAACAAGGTTCGCCCTTTTGACGAAGGGCAGCGAAGCAAGGCGATTACATGGCGACCAAGGCGAACAGCAAGACCGGTGTGGCAGAGGGCGAAGATGGCGGCGATGCGCCGCTGCTCGACCTGAATGAAGCGTCCGTCAAGAAGCTGATCGCGCGCGCCAAGAAGCGCGGCTACATCACCTATGACGAATTGAACGATGCCCTGCCGCAGGACCAGATGTCGTCCGAGCAGATCGAGGACATCATGGCCGCGCTCAATGAGATGGGCGTCAATATCGTCGAGAATGAGGAAGCCAGCGAGGACGGCGACGAGCAGCGCGAGCGTGAGGATGCCGAAGACGCCGAGGACGAATCGAGCGACGATGACGGCCCCAAGCTCGTTACCGAGAAGAAGAAGGAAACCGTCGACCGCACCGATGATCCGGTGCGTATGTACCTGCGCGAAATGGGCGCGGTGGAACTGCTCAGCCGTGAGGGCGAGATCGCCATCGCCAAGCGGATCGAGGCCGGTCGCGATACGATGATCTTCGGGCTGTGTGAGAGCCCGACCACCTTCAACGCGATCATCGAATGGTCGACGGCGCTCAACAACGGCGAAATGCAGCTGCGCGAGATTCTGGATCTCGACGCCATGCTGTCGAAAGATCCCGCGCCCGAAAGCCTGGAAGAAGGCGCCGAGGATGAGGATGGCGAGATCAGCGAAAAGACCGCCGGTCCGAGCTTCAAGGAAGAGGAAGAGCCCGAGGAGGAATCCGCCGATGGGGACGAGGATGAGGACGGCCTGACCGAACGCCGCGCCCGCCGTAACGAGGAAGAAGAGGAAGAGGACAACACCCTTTCCCTCGCCCAGATGGAAGAGACGCTCAAGCCGATGGCGCTGGAGAAGTTCGCAACCATCACGGACATCTTTCGTAATTTCTCGCAGGCGCAGGAAGCGCGCATGCAGGCGATGGCGAACGGCGACGCATTGAGCCAGAAGGCCGAGGACGATTATCAGGCGCTGCGCGAAAGCCTGACAGCCGAGGTCGAAAGCGTCCAGTTCCATCAGCAGAAGATCGAATATCTGGTCGATCAGCTCTACGCCTATAACCGGCGCCTGACCGCGCTGGGCGGGCAGATGCTGCGTCTGGCCGAACGGCACAAGGTCAGCCGCAAGGATTTCCTCGATCGCTACGTCAATCATGAGCTGGACGATGGCTGGCTCGACAAGGTGAGCGGACTTGACAAGAAGTGGACGGCCTTTGCCGCCGCGGAGGGCCGTTCGGTCGACCGCATCCGCAACGAGATCGCCGAAATCGCACAGGCGACCGGCATGTCGCTGGGCGAATTCCGCCGCATCGTCAACATGGTGCAAAAGGGCGAGCGGGAAGCGCGCATCGCCAAGAAGGAAATGGTCGAGGCCAATCTGCGCCTCGTCATCTCCATTGCGAAGAAATATACGAACCGCGGCCTGCAATTTCTCGACCTCATTCAGGAAGGCAATATCGGCCTGATGAAAGCGGTCGATAAATTTGAATATCGTCGCGGTTACAAGTTCAGCACCTATGCCACCTGGTGGATACGTCAGGCGATCACTCGCTCGATCGCTGATCAGGCGCGCACCATCCGTATCCCGGTCCACATGATCGAGACGATCAACAAGCTGGTCCGCACCAGCCGCCAGTTCCTGCACGAGCAGGGCCGCGAGCCGACGCCCGAGGAAATGGCCGAGCGCCTGTCGATGCCGCTCGAAAAGGTGCGCAAGGTGATGAAGATCGCCAAGGAGCCCATCTCCCTCGAAACGCCGATCGGCGACGAGGAGGATTCGCATCTGGGCGATTTCATCGAGGACAAGAATGCGATCATCCCGGTGGATGCCGCAATTCAGGCGAACCTGAAGGAAACCGTCACCCGTGTCCTCGCCAGCCTCACCCCGCGTGAAGAGCGCGTGCTCCGCATGCGCTTTGGCATCGGCATGAACACCGATCATACGCTGGAGGAAGTGGGTCAGCAGTTCAGCGTGACCCGCGAGCGCATCCGACAGATCGAGGCGAAGGCGCTGCGCAAGCTTAAGCATCCGAGCCGGTCGCGTAAAATGCGCAGCTTTCTCGATCAGTAAAGCAATCTTAACCATGTTCGACGGAAAAGGGCGGCTTTCACGGTCGCCCTTTCTGATTCTGTAAACCGGGCGTTTACTCCGGATGCGTATGCCGGTGATGACCCCCGCACAGGCCGGGGCCTGACAGGGATTGGGACATGAGCGAAGCGGCACCGCGACTGCAGTCTGGCGACATTGCGCGCGTGCTCGATGCGCTGGTCGCGGCGGACGGAACGGCTGCCCACGCCTATGTCATCCGCGCACGCACGGGCCTTGCCAGCGAAGGATTGCTGTCGCTGCCCGACCTGGCCGATGCGGCATCCTATATGTGCCTGCTGCACGGCCGCCATCCCGGCGTCATCGACCATGCCGCCACCCGTTCGGCGGAAAATGCCGCACGTCAGTGGTTGATCGAGGCGGCCGACGCCTTTGCCGCCGAACGCACCTATCTGACCCAGGTTACGGTCGCCGCCGGCCCAGCTCCCAGCACGGCCGGTCAGGCCGATTGCGAAGCGGCGGTCAGTCAGCAGCGGCACGCGCTCGACACGCTGGCCCAGTCGGACCGGCGCGGCTGCGCCATGGGGGCGGCGATCGCCCTGGTGCTCGATTGGCGCGGCATGCGGCAGATGCTCGACATGGCGGCCATCCGCGCGGGCATCGAGCCGCACCCCTGCGCCCTGCCCGATCGCCTGACGACGCTGGACGTCGCGCGCGCGATCGGCGGCGACGACATCATCGACCGCGCAATCCAGTTTGGCGCGCGACAATTGCTCACCCAGCATCGCGGCCTGTGGGACCTGCTCGCCGCCCGCGCCAATCTGCGCGGCCGCGCCGGCCGATAGCCGCTTTCCCGATTGCGCGCCCGCGCGGCTTTCCCTAGTCCGGTTGCACGCAGCAACGGGAACGGACGGATTTCATGCGCTTTGAAGGCACCCAGGATTATGTCGCCACCGACGACCTGAAGGTCGCGGTCAACGCCGCAGTGCTGCTCCGCCGCCCGCTGCTGGTGAAGGGAGAGCCGGGCACCGGCAAGACCGTGCTCGCACAGGAGATTGCGCAGGCGCTGGATGCGCCGCTGATCGAATGGAACGTCAAGTCGACGACCAAGGCGCACCAGGGACTGTACGAATATGACGCCGTCGCCCGTTTGCGCGACGGGCAACTGGGCGATCCGCGCGTCCACGACATTTCCAACTATATTCGCAAGGGCAAGCTGTGGGAGGCGTTCACATCCCCGCGCCTGCCGGTGCTGCTGATCGACGAGATCGACAAGGCCGATATCGAATTTCCCAACGATCTGTTGCAGGAACTCGATCGCATGGCCTTCCATGTCTACGAAACGGGCGAGACGATCGCGGCGGCGGAACGCCCGGTCGTGGTCATCACCTCCAATAACGAAAAGGAATTGCCCGACGCTTTTCTGCGCCGCTGTTTCTTCCACTATATCAAATTCCCCGACCGGGAGACGATGGAGAAGATCGTCGAGGTGCATTTCCCCGGCATCCAGAAAATTCTGGTCAGCCGGGCGATGGAAATATTCTACGAGATTCGCGACGTGCCGGGACTGAAGAAAAAGCCCAGCACCAGCGAACTGCTGGATTGGCTGAAACTGCTGCTGGCCGAGGACATGCCGCTCGACGTGCTGCAAAACAGCGATTCGACCAAAGCGATCCCGCCGCTGCACGGGGCGCTGCTCAAGAATGAGCAGGATATCATGATGTTCGAGCGCCTTGCCTTCATGGCGCGCCGTCAGGGACGCTGAGCCATGGCACATCATGCCGGATGCCTTTGCGGTCAGGTGCGCATCACGATCGACGCCGAACCGACCGGCGCGCGTCATTGCTGGTGTCGGCTATGCCAATATCTGAGCGCAGGCGCCGGCACAGTGAACCTGGCTTTCCCCAGCGACGCTGTGCAGGTCAATGGCGACATACGCTGGCATGACAGCGTCGCCGACAGCGGCAATGCGATGCAGCGCGGTTTTTGCCCCCAGTGCGGAACGCCCCTGCTCAGCCGGGCGGAGGCGCGCCCCGCGGTCGTGATCGTCCGGGCCGGCGCGCTCGACAATCCATCGCTGCTGGCCCCGCAGATGGAAATCTGGACCAGCACCGCGCCCGATTGGGCCTGCCTTGATCCCGACATCCCCCATCATCCCGCGCAGAACCCGCAATAGCCGCGATTGGGGCTTGCGCGCGCCGGGCAAGCCTGTAGCCTCCCTTCCATAGTTCAAGGCCGCGCCAAGACGGTCTGGTTCTGGAGAGGGATGCCCATGACCGCACGCGCCTTGTTGCTTCTGCCCATCGCCCTTGGTCTGGCAACGCCCACGCTTGCGCAGACGGCGCAGGACATGGAAGCATGGACGCCGACCGCGACGGCCTTGCGCGCCAATGCGGCGGGGATCAGCCTGCCCCAGACAGTCGGCGGCCTCTCTCTCACCAAAAGCGGGGAAGCATCGAACGGAGGGCGCGCGGTCGATAATTACGCACAATATCTGTCGCAGGACGGCGCCGTCCAGGCCACCTTCTATGTCTATATGCCGACCTACGCCGACGCGTCGCTCGCCGCCTATATGACCGACAAGGCGATCATGGAGCGTTTTGGCGACAAGACCCGCCGGACCGCCTATCAAAGCGCGCCGGTCGATGGCCTTCCCCAGCGCGCCATTCGCGCGGTTTATGACGATGCCGCCGATGGCGCGCTGACGACCGCGGCAGGCTTCGTCCATGCCGGGCGCTGGATCGTCAAGATCCGCGTCACCGGCCCGACCGACCGTCGCAAGGATGTGCTAGCCGGCCTGGACGCGATGCTGGCCAGCTTGCAGGTCGAAGATAAGGCGTCGCTGCATATGACCGCTCCGGCGCACTTCGCCGCCTGCCCGGCATCGGACGCCGGCGAAGCCAGGCTGACGCCTGCGCAGGACGGGGCGCCTGCCCTGCCGCACGACGTGCGTATTCCTCGCGATGGCAAGGACAGGCTTTGCCTGCGGGGCGCGGTCGAGACCGCTGATGGCCGCTATGACATTCTTCAGCAGACCGGGCGCCGCGATGGCGCGATCATCGTGCCGGTCGATGACAGCGGCACCCTGCTCGCCTTTGATCCCGCCACGCCGGGCAAGGGCTATCAATTGTCCATCCATATGGTGGGCCAGACCGACCTTTACGGCACCTATGACAAGGTGCCCAGCCCGCGTCAGATCGCCGCCATCCTGGACGGGAAGGACCCGCAGACCGCACAGGCGCAGGCGATCGTCGCCTATGCCGCGACCGGTGAGGCGACGATGCAGCCGGGCCGCGCAGGTCGGCGCTGACATTCGCTTTCCTCCACCGCATTCCATCCTTTAAGACCCTCGCATGAAGCCCATCTCTGGCGCGACCCGCTTCGCGCGCATCCGCGCCCGGCTGGAGGCAATCCGGCTTGCACCCGGCCCGCGGGCATGGGCGTTCGAATTTTTGCTCTTTGGTTTCAAGCAGGGCTGGGCCTGCCTGTTCGGCGGGCTGATGCTGGCGCTGCTATTGGCCACGCATTTCCTGTACCCCGTCGGCGCTCCCCTCCACCGCTATGATTTCCTGACCCTGGCCGCGCTCGCGATCCAGGCGGCCATGTTGGCATTCCGCCTGGAAAGCTGGGCAGAGGCCAAGGTCATCTTCGCCTTCCACCTCATCGGCACAGTGATGGAATTGTTCAAGACGCAGGCGGGATCGTGGATCTATCCCGAAGCCAGCCTGCTCCATATCGGCGCAGTACCGCTCTTTTCCGGCTTCATGTATGCTGCCGTGGGCAGCTATATCGCGCGCGTCTGGCGCATCTTCGATTTCCGCTTCACCCGCTATCCGCCGGTCTGGACGACGGTGGTTCTGGCGGGCGCGATCTACATCAACTTCTTCGCGCATCATTGGGCGCCGGACATCCGCCTGATCCTCTTTGCGGTGGCAATCGGCCTGTTCGGGCGGAGCTGGATCGTCTTCACGCCTTGGCGGGCACCCCGGTCCATGCCCCTGCTGCTCGGCTTTTTCCTCGTCGCCCTGTTTATCTGGCTCGCCGAAAATATCGGCACTTTCGCCAATGCCTGGACCTACCCCGATCAGCGGGCGGGCTGGCAGATGGTCGGCATTGCCAAGCTCGGCAGCTGGTATCTACTCATGATCATCAGCTTCGTGCTGGTCTCATTGATCCATGGCATCCGTGGCGAAGACAATCAGATCAGATAGCCCACTTCATACAGTCCCCAGCGCCGGCCGCCGAAGACCAGCGGCACGAATACGCTGCGCAACGCCCGATAGCGTCCCTCCCCCAGATCCTGCCGATAGGTGAAGACGAAAAAGTCGCTCACGCCATCGAGCGCGCGGCGGGTTTGCGCATCCATGAATATCTGTCGATTGCGCGCATGCTCCATGTTCCACAGCCGTTCGCCGGGCCGCTGCGGCTGGCTGCGCGCGCTGATATGCGTCGGCAGATAGCCGTGCATGTCGATCAGGCAACAGCCCACCACCGCATCGTCCTGCGCACTGTGGCGGTCGAGCAGCGGACGCAGCGCCAAGTCGGCAAAAGCGGTGAATCCGGTCAGATATTGCGGGGGATCGGATCCCTCGATCCGCTGATATCCGGTATCGAACAGCGCTTCCATGCTCAGCGCGCCGCTGTCCAGGGCGTGGGTAATGCTCCCCCGAATCTCCTCAGCCCCCTGCTCGGCGAGTGCGATATAGGGGCTGTTACGCGTCACCTGCCCCCCATGCGCGGCCGTATTGAGCAAGGCGTTGGCCATCCGTTCCAGCCCATCCAGTTGCGCGCGCGCGGCGCCGACCCGCGCGGTGCTTTCCCGTGCTGACCGGCCGAAATCAGCCAGGCCCTGTGTCAGCACGTCGACTTCCTGGCTTGCGATGTCCGTGCAATGGACGATGGCGCCCGATCGCTCACCAAATTGCGTCACCAGCGATGCGATCTCCGCCAGGCGCAGGCGGAGCTGATCGATATGCATCCTCGCGCCCCGTCCGCGCGCAATATTATCTTCCACCCCTTGGATCAGCGCGCGCGCATCCTGATCCAGCTGCCCCAGCTTGATCGCGACGGAAGCCGAGGAATCGCCCGCCTGCTCGGCAAGCCGGCGGATTTCAGTGGCGACCACCGCAAACCCCTGTGTCGCCGCACCCCCGCGCGCGGCCTCGATCGCGGCGTTGACGCCCAGCAGCCGCGTCTGCCGGGCAATCGCGCCCAATTGCCCCGATACGTCGCCCACTGCTTCGATGACCGCCAGGAACTGGCGAAGACGCCCTTCCAGCCCAGTGACATGATCGACCAGCGCCACGACTTCGCCGAGCGACAGGCCGATGACATCATGACCGTCCGCAATGATCTGCTCGGCGCGTTGAGCGGTGAGGCTCAATTCGCGCGCCGCTGCCATGCTTTCCCCCTGGCTGGCCGACAATCGCCTCATATTGACCTGAAGGTCGTCGAGATGCGCCGCGTCCTTCTGGATGCGACGGTCCACGTCCCCCAAGAAGCCGGCAGTCTCACTGCACTGCAATGCGATATCGCCCGACCTCTCCCCCAAGTCGGCCAGTAAGCCCCTGTCTTTCAATATTTCCCCGCTATTCTGCCCTGCAACATGGATAGTGCCGGATTAACCATGCACTGCAACACTTAATATTCTGCCCGCGTCGGTGCGCGTTATGCTTGCATCGCCGTCCACGCTGGCGGACAAATGGATCATGTTGCTCAACTTTCTCGACGCGCTGCGCGCCGCCGGCATTCCTGCCAGCATCAAGGAACATCTGCTGCTGCTCGAAGCCCTGGATCGGGACGTCATTGCTCGCCGGCCGGAGGATTTCTATTATCTGGCCCGCGCCACTTATGTGAAGGATGAGGCGCTGCTCGATCGCTTCGATCAGGTCTTCGCGCGGATATTCAAGGGTATAGTCAGTGAGGAAGGGGTTGACGCGGACATCCCCGAAGAGTGGCTGCGCCTGGTCGCCGAGAAATTCCTCAGCCCCGAGGAGATGGAAAAGATCAAGTCTCTGGGCGACTGGGACGAGATCATGAAGACGCTCAAGGAACGGCTGGAAGAACAGAAGGACCGGCATCAGGGCGGCAACAAATGGATCGGCACGGGCGGCACGTCCCCCTTCGGTCATGGCGGCTATAATCCCGAAGGCGTCCGGATCGGCGGGGAAAGCCGGCACAAGCGCGCGATCAAGGTGTGGGAGAAGCGCGAATTCGCCAATCTCGATAATCAAAAGGAATTGGGCACGCGCAACATCAAGGTCGCGCTGCGCCGCCTGCGCCGCTTCGCGCGCGAGGGCGCGGCTGAGGAACTGGACCTCGACGCGACCATCCGCGGCACCGCGCGCCAAGGCTGGCTAGACATCCGCATGCGGCCCGAGCGGCACAATGCGGTCAAGCTGCTGCTGTTCCTCGACGTAGGCGGGTCGATGGACCCTTTCGTCACGCTGTGCGAGGAGCTGTTTTCCGCCGCGACCGGCGAGTTCAAGAATATGGAATTCTTCTATTTCCACAATTGCCTGTACGAAGGCGTATGGAAGGATAATCGCCGCCGCTTTTCGGAACGGACACCCACCTGGGACATCCTCCACAAATATGGCCATGACTATAAGGTGATCTTCGTCGGCGATGCGGCGATGAGCCCCTATGAAATCAGCCACCCGGGCGGCTCAGTGGAGCATATGAACGAAGAAGCGGGCGCCGTCTGGCTGCAGCGGGTGACGCACACCTATCCCGCGACCGTCTGGCTTAACCCCGCGGCGCAGGCGCATTGGACCTACAGCCAGTCGACGCAGATCATCCGCCACCTGTTTCAGGGTCGGATGTTTCCGCTGACGCTGGGCGGTATCGACGCGGCGATGCGGGAACTGACCCGCAAGCGGTAACGGTTTGGACGCGACGGCAGCGACCGGCGCTTCTAATGGACCAACCGGTCGAGCGTCGTAACCAGGTGCCGCATATCGGTCGGCTTGGCGATGACGGGAGCATCCGGGTGCGCGCCGATCACCGCATGATGTGCCGCCCCCGAGCAGAAAATATAGGGAATGCCATAATTGTCGAGATCATCGGCCAACAGGCCCGCATCGCTATCCTGCAATGTTAGGTCCAGGACAGCGCCAGCAGGAAAATGCTTGGCAAGGGCCGCCATGCCGTCGGCCAGCGTGCCATAGGGCCCATCCACGGCATAATCGGCCTCCTCCAGCATGTCCGCGATCATCGCGGCGACACGAGGGTCATCCTCCACCAGCAATATGCGGCGCGTCTCGGCCATGGCGGTCACTCCAGCCCGAAATGCGCGCGGTAACGATCAAAACACCGCGCACCGCAGCGCAGGCGTATGAGCGCCCCTTCGGCCATGGCGGTGGCGCGGCGCGGATCTGCCGCCACCAACGGCTTGATCGCTTCCTCGTTCCAGTCAGCGCTATGCTTGATGTCCAGCACAGCGTGCAGGTCGAAATAGCGACGCTGGCTGTTCGACAGGCCCAGACGCCGCAATGCGCGCGCCGTATGCGCGGACCGGCCGGGCGCCGTCAATTCGATGACACCCAGCGCGCCGACGCTGTGCCATGTATAGCAACGCTGCGTCGCCATCGCCGTCATCGCATTGGCCAGCGCCAGGCTTTCCCAGACGGTGTGCTCGATGCAGGTGTCGAGGTCGAGCAAATCAACGAGTTGCCCCAGCATTGGACCGTGCATGCCCTTAATGTTGCCCCGGCCCATTTCATCCCAGTAGTTGCGCGCCAATTCCATCTTGGCGCGGTCCGGGATCTTGACCTGCGTCATGGCCACCAGATCGTCAAAGCCCGCCTCGCCGGCCGCTTCCTGCGACAGGAACCAGCGGAGATGATCCATCCGCGCTTCATCTGCCAGCCAGGGAAAGAGGCGATCTTCCTGGCCCGGCCCCGTCGCCTTGAGCGCTTCGAACCAGGCGATGAACCCGTCAACATCAGTCGGCGCTTGGGCTGCTTCAATGCGCACTTCCGCGCGCAATTCCTCGATAAAGGCGTGTTCGAGCCGCGCCATCCGCTGATCTTCATTGAACCGGTCTGCCGACCAGTCATCGGGAAAGGCGGGAGAAAGCCGTCGTCGGTTCCAACGGCTCAGCTGCTGCTGGAACGAATCCTGGAGAAATTGGGATTCCTCGTCCTTGAGTTGGGTCGCCACGTTCAGACCTTTCCTATGTGTTGCCAATCCAATCCCGAAGACAGGCTCCGCGTTCCGACAAAAGCGACTAACCTATGTCAGGCGTGGTCGATCCTGTTGACGGTCAGCCGCCACTGGGCGCATTCACCCCGACACCCGACAGACAGGAGCAATGCCATTCACCCCCTGGACACGCCGATCTGGAACAGCCTCCATGGCGGATGGGCCGCGCTGGCGCAGGGCGACGCGCAGGCGGTAAGGCTGGACCCCGAATATGGTCCCTTCGCCGCCACCGCCAGGGCGTCGGCGCAGGATATGGATGCGCTGGCTATCCTGATGCCGCCAGAAGGGGAGACGTGGCTGCTGGGCCGCGACGCGCTGGCCCCACCGCCGGCTGGCACGCAGGTTGTTCGCACCGCCATGCTGGCGCAGATGATCGCGGAACGGCCCGTGGATGTCGGCGAAGAGGAACCGGACTGGCAGGAACTGGACGAAGCGGACGCGCCCGACATGCTGGCGCTGGCGCTGCTTACCCGACCCGGCCCCTTTCGCGCCCGCACGCATCGCCTGGGCCGATTCATCGGCGTACGTGAAGGGGGCCGCCTGATCGCGATGGCGGGCGAGCGGATGCGGATGCCCGGCTTTGCCGAAATCAGCGGCGTGTGCACCCATCCCGACCATCGCGGTCGCGGCCTGGCTGGCCAGCTGATGCGCCGGATCATGCAGCGGATGAAGACATGCGGCGAAACGCCGTTCCTTCACGCCTATGCCAGCCACGACCGGACGATCGCGCTCTATCGCACCTTGGGTTTTTCGGTGCGTGCGCAGTTGCCGATGATAGTGCTCGCCAAAGCCTGACGCGCTATGAAAAAAGGCCGGCGGATCGCTCCGCCGGCCTCTTCCCAATTTTCGTGGATCCGCGGACTTAGAAGTCCATGCCGCCCATGCCGCCCATGCCGCCCGGCATCGCGGGAGCAGCGGACTTGTCTTCCGGCAGCTCGGCGATGGTGGCTTCGGTGGTGATCAGCAAACCAGCGACCGAGGCAGCGTTCTGGAGCGCGGTGCGCACGACCTTGGTCGGGTCGATGACGCCGGCGGCGACCAGATTTTCATAGGTGTCGGTCGACGCGTTGAAGCCGAACGACGTGTCGGTCTGGTCGAGCAGCTTGCCCGAAACGACCGCGCCGTCATGGCCGGCGTTTGCCGCGATCTGGCGAACCAGGGCGGTCAACGACTTGCGAACGATGTCGATGCCGCGGGTCTGGTCATCATTGACACCGGTCAGGCCTTCAATCGCCTTGGTCGCGTAGAGCAGCGCGGTGCCGCCACCGGGGACGATGCCTTCTTCAACGGCCGCACGGGTGGCGTGCAGCGCGTCGTCGACGCGGTCCTTGCGCTCCTTGACTTCCACTTCGGTCGCGCCGCCAACCTTGATGACGGCCACGCCGCCGGCCAGCTTGGCAAGACGCTCCTGCAGCTTTTCACGGTCATAGTCCGAGGTGGTGTTCTCGATCTGCGAGCGGATCTGCTCGGTGCGGCCCTTGATCGAGTCGGCATCGCCAGCACCATCGACGATGGTGGTGTTGT
>NZ_DJDV01000042.1:0-43306 GCF_002431195.1 Sphingobium sp. UBA5915
CGGAAAACCCGGGACGCTTCACGATCGATTTTGTCGAGGCATCAGCCAAGAACGATATGCAGGTTGCGGGCATGGTAATGAACCAACCGGCGCGATACCCCTATTTTCCTGAGCCGGGGTTACCGGGCAATCCCTCGCTTAAACGACGCTGTGTTCAAAACCCGCCTAAGCCGTCGCTGGACAGCTGCGGGATGAGGGAAAAAGAAATTATGGTGCCGGGGACGGAATCGAACTCTGGCGCCATTTACGAGCAATCTGAAATGGTTGCTAACGACCAGCCGGCCTTTTGTACCGACGTATATACCGTGCGATCGACCTGATGGGATGAGATTCCGTTTTCACCCTCAATTTTTTTCGGCCTACCACAGTAACTAGTGCCAAGCAGTGCCTCCTCGGGAAAAAGCCTACTGGTCAGCTTCGATATCTGCAAATTTTGTGGTGCCTACTGGTGGAAAGCGGAATGGCCGCTTACGGGCGGGGGTTCCGGTAAGCAGACGTTCGTTCATCGGGGAGGGCAGGGGCGCTTAACGCCCGTCGGTGGTGGATTGCGACCTGGCCGCTTTCGGGCGCCGAGCCGTAGTAAGCCGACGATCGTTCACGCGGGTGCTGACAGTCCCGCTGACGTCCGCCGTCGACCAACATGCGCCGTTCCGATGCGAGGCCTCGAATGTCCGCTCACACTGGAAGCGGTCGGTCGCGGTGGCCAAAGCTGTCGATCGGCAAGGGATCGCCGCCAAGCTATCGCGGGCGCGGATATGATCGCTGCGGTCATGTGTCAGCAATTCGCTGTGCTGGTTCTATCGATGCCGCGTGCGCCTCGATCGCAGAAGCCTGCGTCTCGTGCACGGAAGTCGCGCGCTAGTTGCTTTCAATTGACGGTTGGCTGGTTGGCGGGCGCGCTCAGCGCCCGCAGCAATGCTTGTACTTGCGGTCTGATCCGCAGGGGCATTTCTCGTTGCGCCCGACCTTGGCCCTGCGCGGCGCGGTCGGCGCGGGGCCGCGGCGCGACTCGAGGAATGCTTGCATCTGCGGCGTGATGTTGACTCGCACTTGCGGCGGAGCACCGAACCGCCGGATCTCCGAGACACGTTGCCGCTGGTGCCACAGCTGGCGCCTCGCCTCCTGGCCGAGGCCCGGTTCGTAGGGCGCGAGGCGGCGCAGCTCGCGGTCGGCTCCTGCTAGATCGCCGTCATACGCGAGCACTACGGCATATAGTGCGCGGATCGGGACCACCCAGGAGACCAGCCCAAGTCCTTGGATCGTCGGCAACAAGGTCTTCTCGACAACGTCGCGCGCACCGGCATAGTCGCGGTTCTCGAGATAGTCTTCGACGAGGTCCTGGCCAACGCGGACCACCGACTGCGGCGCGCGCGCGAGGTCGTAGAATTTCATCGCATGGATGCGCGCGAGCGGGGCCAGCGTGCCGGATTTCTGCAGCGCCTGCGCATGGAGATCGAGAACATCTGCGAGATGCTTGAGAGTGTCAGTATTGTCGCGGCCTTTGGGGAGCATCGGCCGGATTTCTTTGGGATTGCGTGCGAAGATGTCCGCCGGGTTCAGCCCGAGCAGGCCGTAATATTCGTCACCGAGCTGCTCGGTGACTTCGAGCGTTCGGTCATACGCCTCCAGCTTGAACATCGCGACCGCACGATTGTATCGGAAGATCCGCTGATGCTCGCCGCTCGCGGGCAGCCGCGCCTCAACTTCGGCGAGCATCGCATCGACTCCGCTGGCATCGCCAGTCTGAGACAAAGCGAGTATCCGCTTCATGCCCCAAGCGAGCCATTCGTCCGCACCCAGCTCTTGGTCGTTGAGCAGCGCGCGCATTGCATCAATCCAAGGTATCGCGCGATCGACATCGCCTTCCCTGAGGTCGTTGAACACCAGGCCGTCAAGCGCCCAGAACCGAGTCTCGGGATCTTCGCTCGGGTTCTGCGCGATCACGACTAGGAACGGCTCGATCTCGCGCCACACGCCCATCTCATGGAAGATCTCATCGGTCGCGAACTCGACCAGGACTTTGACTTCGCCAAGCTGGCCGAGAAGCCGCACGAGCAGCGCGACGCGCCCGATGCTCCAGTTCTCCTGGAGTGTGCGGATGATTCGGTCGCGCAAATTCGTCCTGATCTCGCGCTCACGCTCGGCGCCCATCGCGGCGATATGCGCGCGGCCCAGCACACGGACCGCGTCATGGACCTTGATCCCAGTATTGCTGAACAGTTCGACCATACCGCTTTCGGGTAGGCGGCGGATTGCGGCCGCGGCTTTCTGCGGAGTCAGGCCGCACGCGGCGACGAGCAGATCCACCGCTTCGTCCTTGGAGAGTGGCACGTCCGCCAGGCTCAGCACCGAGATCATGCCGAGCATGCGCTCTGGCAGCGTCTCGAAAGCGCGCCGCAGGATGATTTCTTGGGCAGTGGCCACCAGATGGGTCTGCGCCTCTAGGTCGGCGCAGAAACGGGCGATCGATCCGTCATACTCGCGCCGCGCGACCTCCCCCGCGTTGAGCACATAGAAGGGCAGCCCGCCCGTCAGGCGCGACAGACGCTCGCAGTCGGCAAAGTCAGCCACACAACCGGCATCGCTGACCGCCGCGGCAATCGTGTCCTCGTCCCAGCCGCCCAGCGTCTCGAGCTCGACACCGAGCAGCGACGCAAGTTCCTGGGTCTCCGCACCCGGCTGGCACAGAAACACGAAGCGGACGTTCGGCGCGCGCTCGACGATCGGCTTGAGGTCGGCCGCGGTAAGACGGTGGGCATTGTCGATGACGATATCGGCGACGAGCCCCTCCTGACCAAGCTTCGCACTGAGCACGCCCAACGTGTCCAGACCCGAGGCGCCCGGCAGCAG
The DNA here is from genome assembly GCF_002431195.1 of Sphingobium sp. UBA5915. Lineage (NCBI taxonomy): Bacteria > Pseudomonadati > Pseudomonadota > Alphaproteobacteria > Sphingomonadales > Sphingobiaceae > Sphingobium > Sphingobium sp. UBA5915. The sequence continues at coordinate 2,851 of NZ_DJDV01000042.1, forward strand.
GATCTCGCCGAGCGTGCCATGGCCGCGACCGAACATCTTGGCTGTGACTTCGCGCGCGACCGCCGCTGCGAGCGCGGACCCCGGCATGTCCCCGACATCCATGTAGACGGCAGGGACCGCAAGGTGCGTCGCGGCCTCGGCAACCCATGCAGTTTTTCCGGCACCCGACAGCGCCGCGACGATGCGGATGCGGTCCTCGCCGATCAGATCAGGCTCGCCGATCTGGACGCGGTAGTCTGCGGGAGGAGAGGGAAAGTCCTGCATCTGGATGACCAGCTGCTCGAACAAGGCTGGCAACTCCCCCCGCCCGAATGCGTGATCCTGCCGCGGCGGAGTGCCAGAGGCCGCCAGCAGCACCAGGCCTGCTAGCTTCCAGGTCAGCGTCTCGGGGCGGAGCAGCGCGAACGGGAGTTGCTCGGCAACCGCATTACAGGCGGCGAGCGCGGCATTAACGTCGCCAGGCGGGGACGGCAGCGCCGGATCATCGACCGCAGGTCCACCCGGCCAGTGCAGCTGAACGTCGCTCGGCCATGCTTTGATCTGTTCAGAAAGCATTGGACCGGGCGGAGCATTGGTGGCGATGACGAACCGTGCCGAACCCTGCCGGGCCCCGTTCGCATGTTCGGCGCGAAGGGCGCCGAAACGCAGCAGCGCGTCCTCGATATCGCTGAACGTCAGCACTTCGAGGCGCGACTTTAATTGGACATAGATTCGCTCAGCGCCGCGCTGCAGTTCGACATCCTCATCGCCTTCGACAACGATTCGATCAACCCCCGCAGGCCCGGCAAGCAGCAGGCAAAGCGCTGCGTACAGATGCTGGTAGAGGAAGCCGCGATGCACGCTTTCAATGCGCGCGAGCTGCCTGGCATCGAGGACGATGGCCCGAGCCTCGCCTCCTGCAGCGCCGTTCTTTCCCCGTGATTCGCCCCCGGGCGCCGAATCAGTCAAGCGCCGCCTTCTTGGGCTTCGCACGCGGCTTGGGGGACTTCGCCTTGCCGACGATCGTCCGGGTCACCGCCGCCGGCCGCACCGGCTGCCTGTTTCCCGACGGTTCTGCGAAATAGCTTCCGGCCTCCTTCCGCTTCGCTTCGAGGCCGGTCTTGATCAGCTCGCGGATTAGGTCGCCCTTGCTGCGCGAGCCGCGGATCGCAGCCGACTTCAGCGCCTGATCGACATCGGGCGGCAGGTAAATCGTGCGCAGCACCATATTGTTTGTATCGTCTGCCATTTGGAACCTCCAGATACCTGTACATATGTACATATGGCGACAGGGAATTCAAGATGTTGCTGCATCATAATAGGGGCTGAGGATCTTGTCGGCCATCGCCCCCAGGACCATCAGCGAGCCATAGCCGGGTCCCTGCGCATCGGCGAGCCCGGGAGTGTGGATCCGCGGGAAGCCGGGGATCGGTAGCGACAAGTCGTCGCGAATGTCGTTCGCTAGCGTCTCGCGCCGCGGCTGGATGAGTGCAGCGCGCACGTCGGGCGGCGTAAGCACTTCAAATGCCCAAGGGTCGAATCCGGTCGCGTCGATGACAAGGCCGGCGGGTAGGGGATGCGTTCCTTTGTGATTGGCATATTCGACTTCGAGATCGGGTAGCGCGCGCGGCGTTGGCGGAGCGGTGTGCCGGATATCTGTCGCCGTTCCAGGCAGCAGCGTCAGGTTCTCCGCATCAGCGAGCAGGCTGCTGATCGTTTCCCAGACCACGCCGCGATTGAGCCGTTTGGTGAACTCGTTGCGGATCCTGGGGTCGAGCGCGAACCAGGTCTCCTCATCGTCGAACAGGCTGTTCTCGAAGAAATTGGTCGTGCGCGTGAACAGCATGGCCTGGCTGTTGATCAGGTTGATCGGCTGGCTGCGCACCCCCTCGCGCACGAACCATGCCGTGATCGCTGCGGCGGTCCCGCCGCCGCCGACGATAACGATCGGCTTGTCCTTGATTTTTGCGAGCAATTTGCGGACGCGGGCAAGGTGGCTCCAAAAGTCCACGCCGGACAGCACGCGGCTATCCTTCACCTGCGGCGGCTTCTTCGACGCCGGGCCCGGACCGGTGAACACGACCCCGTGAAATCCCGGCCACTCGACGATGTCCTTGGTGGCGGCGTCAATCTGTCGGATCGTCCAGGTGCCGCCATCCTCGAGGACTTTGGTAACGCGGCCGAGCGCCGGTTCGACTAGCGCCTGCTCGAAGGCGAATCGCAGATAGTTCTTGAAGTCGCCATGGCTGGGCGGCCGCCGCCCCCGATTGACCCATTCAGAATAGCGGTCAGAATTCTTTGCCTGCGCGACGAGAAAGGCGCTCCAGGAAAAGCGCGACTGCATCAGCTCGACGACACCGGTGCCGAAGGTCGTGCCGTAGGGAAAGCCGAGATCGCGTTCGGCGGGCGTGCAAAGCCGTTGAAGGCCATCAGTATAGCCATGGTTGCCCGACCAATTGGCACCGATCTCTGAGCGCTCAAACACATTTACCGCGACTTCATGGCCCTCCTGCTGAAGACAATAGGCCTTGGCCGCGAGTGCCGCCGCCTTCGGGCCGGCTCCGACCACGGCGATATTTTGTTGTGGCATCGTAGCGCTTCGCCTTCACCCTTCTTCACTGTGACTGGCTGCTATCTCGTACGGCGTCGCTCGCGTGTCCAGCGCTCTCGATCGCCGCCGGATGTTAGACTTCCGGGGCCACGCGGCACTAGGGAGTCCTGTGACAGTCGAGCGATTGATGGACAGCCCGGTGCGCGACGTCAACTTGGCGGGCCCCCCTTCAGGATCACCAGCCCTGCGCCGGCAACGCACCGAAATTCCGGCGGTGTGAAATCCGCACGCGCCGTTGCCGAAGCCCCTCCGAGCCGAGCGCAGACGGGTCGCCAGCACTGAAAGCTTCGTAGGATGTCTTCGCGCCGCGCCGACAAGTACAGCAGGCTGTGCGTTCTGTTTACTGATGCGCCACCTACTGCCTGTCATTCTTAGATACCGGTCAGGTGAACGCAGAACGTCGTTTTCTGACATAACCTGACGTTCAATACGTTGCTAAGAACGGCCGCTTCGTCCCAGCCCAAGTCTTTCCGCCATTGCTACAGCGCGCTGAACGAACGGCAAGAATCAATCACGTCAAAATTGCGCGTGAATGACCGGGTTTAAGGCGATTGGCGGCGTAGGCCGGGGAGGGTACCGGTCAATTTGGCGCAACGCGCTTGATGTCTAAGGAGTGCCGCAATGAAACTGCTCGACGAAACCCAGGCCCTGGCCGAAATCCGCGACCTACTTGCCGAGGCCAAGACCGCGCGTCTCGCGGTCGCCTTCTGGGGTAAGGGCGCTATCGAGCGACTTGGGCTTGATCGCGGGATAACGGCTGAGATTCTATGCAATCTCGATTCTGGCGCGTGCAATCCGGCCGAGCTACGTCGCATCCGCGCCTTGCCCGGCATCACGCTCAAATCGCATCCGTCTCTGCATGCCAAGGTTTATTGGACCCCGACCGGGGCGATACTCGGCTCGTCTAATGCATCGGCCAACGGACTCGCGCTCGAAGGCGACTCAGCAAGTGGATGGCGCGAGGCAAATGTCCGGCTCGACGATCCCACGATGATTGGCGACATTGCCACTTGGTTCGATGCTCTGTTCGCTCAAGGCAATCCAATTCTCGACGATGACCTCGAGCGAGCAGAGCAGGTCTGGAAGACGCGTGCCAAAATGGCCCCGACCGGTACCCGCCTGGTCAGCGACCTGCTCGAGGCATTCAAGAATGCACCCACGCATCCGGCCTGGGGCCAGGTGAAGCTCGCTTATTGGAAGGACGACCTATCGACCGACGACAAAAAATGGCTCAACTCCGAGAGAAGAGGAGGCCATATCGCGCCAACAACCGATGCCTATGCAGGGTGGAACGATCGTATTGCTCCAAATGACTGGGTGCTCGACTTCGATGTTTCGGGCAAAGTAGCCATATATGGTGGGATCTGGCGAGCGCTGCCGGAAGAGGCGGGACGCCCCGGACTGCGTCTCGTCATCCCGGCGAAACAAGTGCGTTTCCCTGCGCTCGGCCGCTTAACACTGTCCAAGGCTGATGAAGGAAAGCTCACCTCCATAGCACCAGCGGTTCTTGCCGCGCATTCTGGGAATGGCGCCCTAATTGATCTTACTTCTGCGATGGCGCTGGTCGCGGCCTCGCAGATGGCGCCGAGCGACAAGGGGTTCACGATGGCAATGGAGCAGATTTACAATGATGCTGTCGCGATTGGCTATCGCCCGACCACCTTCCGTCGCATGCTCGCCGACCATGGTGGCGTTGAGACCGCGCGGCGGCTGATCCGGGGGGCAGCGACGTCTGGCTTCGAGACCTTGTGGGAGAAACAGCGCCTCGATCTCTCGGTCGAAGCGCTGATCCTCAAACCCACTTGGCGCGCGCTATTCCATCCCGACGAGCAGGCCATGGCGCGCAAACGCCTGCGCGCTGTCGGCTATATACCGGAGGACTAATTGACTTGGCGAGCTGTCGACGAACCGTCTGGCTGAGCATCAGAAGCGCGCGGTGCTGAGATCTGGCGTGACAAGTCACAAGTGAATGTATGTCAGAAATCAAGTGCGTGATATCAGGACTGAACGACCGCTTCGTCGGCGCAATATCCTCTTCTCTCGGATCGTGACGGGCACTACCTCCATCCAATGGCGAAAGCGGCAAGACTCAGACCCGGCGACAAGGTCGGCCCCTGGACGCTTGAAGAACTCATCGGCAGCGGCGGCAACGGCGTGGTGTGGCGGGTTTCGCGTGCCGGCCAAGTGGATCGGGCGCTCAAGATACTCCGCAATCTTAGCCAAACGGCCCGGGACCGAATCGCTGCGGAAATTGAGGCGCTTAAGCTGGCCGAAGACGTGGAAGGCGTCATTCCCCTCCTGGAGCACGACCTGCCGCATGATCCAGCGAAAGGGCCGCGCTGGTTCGTCATGCCGCTCGCGATTCCAGCCGCCGGCACCTTCGGCAAAGCTCCGCCGGAGAAAGTGGTGACCGAATTCAGACTTCTGGCCGAGACACTGGCTCGGCTGCATGAGCGCGACATACACCACCGCGATATCAAACCTGCCAACCTGCTGAGGCTTGGGGGTCGCCTATGTTTCTCCGACTTCGGACTGGTCAAGTATCCGCGCCGCAAGGAGATCACGCCCGCGCGGACCGACGTCGGCGCCAAGTTCACGATGGCACCAGAGATGCGCCGCGAAGCGTCGAAGGCAAATGGCGGCCCCGCCGACGTTTACTCCTTCGCGAAGACTATGTGGATAGCACTAACCAACCAGGCCTGGGGCTTCGACGGCCAGTATTCCGCGGAAGGTGCACTCGCTCTAAACCTTTACCATCGCAAAGCATTTACGGCGCCGCTGGACAAGCTGCTGTCCCAATGCACCGACAACGATCCCGCCAGGCGCCCGACGATGGCTGAAGTGACGGAGCGGCTAACTGACTGGATCACGCTCGACGCGGACTTCCATCGCAGGAACCTCGGCGAATGGCTCGAAGTGCAGAGCCGGCTGTTTCCCCTTGCCTCCCCATCCCGGGCGACGTGGTTCGATCCCGATGACATAATTCACGTCCTGCGCCAGGCGTCAAAGACCGACGGCCTGAATCACATGTTCTTCCCGGATGGTGGAGGACTGACAATCTCTAAGATCGACCATTCTTTCGAACGGGGTTCCATCAGGTTAGACTGCGACCTGAAGTTCGTCGTGAAACCACTGAAGTTGACATTTGAATCTTTCGGCAGCGGATCTCCTTGGAGCTACTTCCGTCTGGAGGCTGACCCGGTATCGCCCACCGGCACCGAGGGCGCGTACCTTCCAGACTCGGGATACAAGGAAACGATCTGCGAGATCAGGCCAGGCGAGTATGTTGAAATTGATGCCTGGGAATACGGCGAATATGAGGGTGAGCCGCTACCCACGGGCGCGAGGCCGCTTTCACGCTATCTGAAAGGATCCTTCGTGATTTTTAGCACGCGATCGCCGTACAATCTTGACCCTGCCACCTACGACGCGCGCCACGAAAAGTTCAGCGAGGACGACTTTCGTCGGTACATCCAGAGGCAGAAGGATCTGTTCGACGCTTAGGATGGTGATGCGATCCCACGACGGAAACTGGCCAAGCTCGGCCATTTCTAACGCATTCCGAAACGATAGCTGTTGGCCAAGGGCCGTTGTCAGGCATCCGATGAACGAAGAGCGGCTTTTGGAAGGCAGATTTTGAAGCTCGAATGTCAGCAATGTCGGCGGAAATCGTCACGCGCAGATGACAATACGCTTGGGCGCTAACGCAACCCAGCCAAGAAGCTCGTTGCCGTAAGTTCGACGTGCGCTTCCAACGGTGGGCGCAGTACGAAGGCCTTGGGTTCTCGCGCGAAATTCCAGAGCCGAACCAGATGCCATTCGTTGCGCCTGGTCTCCGCAACCGCCAACTCATTGCGCGTGATATGAAACGGCGTGCGGTCCCAGCCATAGGTCGTTTTCACCTCGATTAGCCGTTCGCTTCCGTCCGGTTCAAAACTTGCAATGTCAAAGCCGAAACCATCTCCATCGGCCTCCGCCGTCCAACGGACCCGGTCCGCCAAATCGTCCCGGCCGAGCTGGCGCAATGACCGTTGCTCGTGACGCAACACGAGTTCCTCCCCGGCCTTTCCCAGCGTGCGGTTTCGGGCATCGCGTTCCGCGACGTCGTACTTGCGGCCGATGGCTGCCATGAAATTGGCATCGATCGGAGGCGGCTCGTTGCGCTGGCTTGGCGGCGGACCGAACCAGAGCGGCTGCTCTTCCCGAACGCCCGAAGGAGAGGACGCTCTTCCGTTCGGCATCAGCCAATCGGGCCGCGCGTCGAGCCAGCGCAGGACACCATCGACGAGCGCGTTCTGGAAGTTGGCCGCTGGTTTGTACCCTTCGACCCATGGCTGCCCCAGGCCCAACAGGACTGCGCTGATATTCTGGTGCTTGAACTCTATCGATCCCCGGCTTCGCGGCAGCAGTTGCTGGAGCGCCCTGTTTCGCTCGGCCTTCACGAATTGGCGGCCGGCGAGTTCGTCCTGGAGCATCGCGAAATAATCCGCGACGATCAGATCAATTTCGGCATCGCTCCAGACTTCTGCCAATGCAGCCCCCCTCGTGCCGGAGTACTATAGGCAGAACTTTTCTGATGCCCAGGCCGATGCTTTCCGATTGCCCTGCCCGGATCGAGCCGCTTAAACGGAAACCATGCAGGGGGATAACGACGAACAGCAGCGGATCGAAGGGTTTATCGCCCACTGGCGCGAGACCGGCGGCTCCGAACTCGCGAATACGCAAAGTTTCGTCAACGGTCTGTGCGCCCTGATCGGCGTTGACGCTCCGGCCGGCAGCCGGGCCGACGATGCGCGTAACGACTATGTCTTCGAACGCCGTGTCTTTCAGGACAATGGCGACGGCTCGCAGAGCTTCGGCCGGATCGACTGCTACAAGCGCGACAGCTTCATCCTTGAGGCGAAGCAGGGCAGCGACGCCGACCGCGCGGCGGCCGATCGAGGTGAAGACGACCTCGATCTTTTCGGTCAGACCGCCAGCACCCGCATGAAGCGCGGCACGGCCAGGCGCGGCACGCCGGGCTGGGCGCGGGCAATGGTCCAGGCCAAGGGACAGGCCGAGCGTTATGCCAAGGCACTGCCGGTCGAGCACGGCTGGCCGCCGTTCCTGCTGGTGGCCGACATCGGCTATTGCATCGAAGTATATGCCGACTTCACCGGCACCGGGAAGGCCTATGCCCAGTTCCCCGACCGGGCGCGCTACCGAATCATGCTGGAGGACTTGCGCGACAAGGACGTGCGCGATCGGCTGCGCGCGATCTGGACCGATCCCAAGGGCCTCGATCCCGCCGCCAAGGCCGCGCGCGTTACCCGCGAAATCGCCGAACTGCTCGCTACCGTCGCGCGCCGGATCGAGAAGCGCGGCTACAATGCTGAGGCGACCAGTGGTTTTCTGATGCGCGTCCTCTTCACGATGTTCGCCGAGGACACGGGGCTGATCCCGAACAAGAGCTTCACCACGTTGTTGAAAGGCCAGCGCGAGCATCCCGAACACCTCCAGCACCAGCTTTCCGCCTTGTGGGCGGCGATGGACAAGGGCGCATTCTCGCCAGCACTCGGCGTGCCGCTGCGGCAGTTCAATGGCTACCTGTTCAAGGACCGCAGCGCGATCCCGATCGACGCCGAGGAACTGGAGGTGCTGATCCAGGCAGGCGAACATATCTGGACCGAAGTCGAGCCGGCAATCTTCGGCACCTTGCTCGAACGCGCGCTCAATCCGAAGGAACGTGCCAAGTTGGGCGCGCACTACACCCCGCGCGCCTATGTCGAGCGGCTGGTCGGCCCCACCATCATGGAGCCGCTGCGCGCCGACTGGGACGGCGTGCGCGGTGCCGCCGCGACACTGATCGACGAAGGCAAGGCGGGAGAGGCTCGCGCGCATGTCGAGGCGTTCCATGCACGCCTGGCGCAGACCAGGGTGCTCGATCCCGCCTGCGGCACCGGCAACTTCCTTTATGTCGCCATGGCACGCATGAAGGAGCTGGAAGGCGAAGTGCTCGATCTGCTGGTTGAGCTGGGCGATGACCAGTACGTGGCCGAGATCACCGGGCACACGATCACGCCCGAGAACTTCCTCGGCATCGAGATCAACCCGCGCGCCGCTGCGATCGCGCAACTGGTGCTGTGGATCGGCTACCTGCAATGGCATTTCCGGGTTAACGGCGCAGACCGGGCTCCGCCCGAGCCGATCCTGCGCGACGTGCGCACCATCGAAAACCGCGACGCGCTGATCGACTATGATGAAAAGGTGCTGGAGCTGGACGAGGCCGGGACACCCGTAAGTATTTGGGATGGTATCAGTTTCAAGAAGCACCCCGTGACCGGAAAATTGGTGCCAGACGAAACGGGACGACTGGAGGTCTATCGCTACATAAAGCCGCGCGCAACTAAGTGGCCCAAAGCAGATTTCATCGTCGGAAACCCTCCCTTCATCGGCAACAAGAGGATGAGGGAACGGCTTGGCGACGGTTACACCAAAGCCATCCGCTCATCCTTTACGAAAGTCGGCGAATCGGTGGATTTCGTGATGTATTGGTGGGCAATATCAGCCGCCGCTCTGGCAAAATCAGGGACGCGGCGCTTTGGTTTCATCACGACCAACTCAATCACTCAAACATTCAATCGCACGGTAATCGAAGCAGCAAAGTGCAAGCTTCTCTTCGCAATTCCAGATCATCCGTGGGTGGACGGAACGGACGGTGCCGACGTTCGAATTGCCATGACCTGTGGCGGAATCCAGGGTCAACCGGTCTTGCAGGTAGTCGAAGAGGAAGGACTTATTTCGGATGGATATGGCGAGCGATGGGTAACATTGCGGACTTCGTTAGGCGAGCGTATCAATAGCGATCTTACTCTAGGCGCAGATGTCGACGATGCCGTGGAACTCCGCGCTAATCATGGATTGGCGGTTCAAGGAATGAATCCCCTTGGACTTGGCTTCCGGCTAAGCCAGGCGGAACTTGCTCATTACAGGATCAGTGAAAATGCTCTTCCAGGCAATCTGAAGCCCTATTTGATCGGTCGCGATATTGTTCAACGCCATGAGAAGAAATGGGTCATCGATTTTTACGGATTGTCGGCATCAGAAGCGGAATCCGCTTCACCTCAATTGTTTCAGCACATCTTGCATGCAGTGAAGCCCGAACGAGACCAGAACCGCAGATCGACAAGGCGCGATAATTGGTGGCTTTTTGGCGAAAATGCACCAACTCTTCGACGCGCTGTATCTGGATTAGATCGCGCGATAGCAACATGCCGGACCTCGAAGCACCGAATTTTTACGTTCGTACCTACAGGCACTATCCTAGACGCCAAGATTATCGGCATTGCCTTGTCTGATGCTTATTATCTTGGCGTGCTCAGCAGTCGGACTCATCTTGTCTGGGCACTTCGCACGGGCGCATGGCTGGGTGTGGGAAATGACTCGAACTATAATCACTCGGATTGCTTCGGAAAATTCCCGTTTCCTGCCGACGTCCCCGAGCCGCTCAGGGCTCGCGTCCGCGTTGAGGCCGAAGCGCTCGATAGGCTGCGCAAGCGTGTACTTGCCGAGCACGCGGACCTCACTCTGACCAAACTCTACAACGTCCTCGAAGCCCTGCGAGAAGGCCGCGCGCTGACGGAGGCCGAGCGCGATTTTCACGATCGCGGTCTGGTCACCCTGATCCGCCAGCACCATGACGCGATCGATGCGCTCGTCGCCGAGACCTATGGCTGGCCCGCCGACTTGTCGGACGAGGAGATCCTCACCCGCCTCGTCGCGCTCAACAAACTGCGCGCGGCCGAGGAGGCCAAGGGCCTGATCCGCTGGCTGCGGCCTGACTATCAAGCGCCCGAATACAAGGCGCCTGTCACCCAGACGCTCGATTTCGGCGAGACGGTTGTGGTGGTGCCCGACAATGTCATTCCATGGCCCAGCGCGCTTCCAGAGCAGGTCAGCGCCGTACAGCAGGTGCTGTCGGCAGCATCGGCGCCGCTCGCCCCGCAAGACGTCGCACGCGCTTTCAAGGGCAAACGCGCCGCCACCGTGCGGCCGGTGCTGGAAGCCCTCGCCGGCATCGGCATGGCGCGCAGGCTTGAGGATGGGAGGTACGCCGCATGAGCGACATCAAGCTTTATCGGCTGGGGGCCGCGCAGGTCACCGAGCTGGCCGGCGGTGCGATGGCGCTCGAAAAGTCGCTGCAGACGGTGTTCGAGAAGAATCTCGATGCGCTGATCGGCGTGCGCTTCCTCGCCAGCGAGTTTTCGACCAACGAGGGCGGTCGGATGGACACGCTCGGCATCGATGAAAACAACAGCCCCGTGGTCATCGAGTACAAGCGCTCCTCGAACGAGAACGTCATCAACCAAGGCCTCTACTATCTCGACTGGCTGATGGGCCACCGCAAGGATTTCGAATGGCTGGTCCTTGAAAAGCTCGGCGCGGAAGTGGCCAAGGCAGTCGACTGGTCCGGTCCGAGGCTGATCTGCATCGCAGGTGATTTCGGCAAGTACGATGAACATGCGGTCAAGCAAATGAACCGCAACATTGCGCTTATCCGATACCGGCGGTTCGAGGGTGATCTACTCCTGCTTGAGCAGTTGACCTCTGCCAGCGCCAAACAGCCCAATGCACCTGTGGCGCCCACCGCCGGCTCTGGCGCCAAGCCGAACTACAAGACGATCTCCGAACACCTTGCTGAAGCTCCGCAGGAGCTTCTGGACCTCTATCACCTGATTTCCGATTTCATGCTGGCGCTGGGCGATGATGTCGAAGCGAAGACGACCGCCTATTACATTGCCTTTCGCCGCATCAAGAACTTCGCGAGCGTCGAACTGCGCAATCAGGCGCGCAAGCTCCTCGTTTACGTCAAGGTCGATCCGGCCTCGATCCAGTTGGAGGAGGGCTTCACTCGCAACGTGAAATCGATCGGGCACTTCGGAACCGGCGACCTGGAAATCACGATCACGACCCTTGCCGACTTCGAGAAGGCCAAGCCCTTGCTCGAAGCGTCCTACAACGCCTCATGAGCAGTCCAACTGAGGGGGCATAGAGTATCTGCCTTGAGCCAGCCTGATATTCTATGGTACATAATGATTGTCGCTAGGTGAGAGAAAATATGACTCGAACCGCGAATATATCCCCTGCCTTGGGCCACAAATGGGGTCATCAGTTTCATGCCATATGATATTGATTTTCTTATCAAAATCATATGAATAGTTATTGATTCCTCTTCTGGCACCACTTTCTGGCGCTAAGTGCGTCCAGCAACGTCCAGCAAGCGTCTGGTTTCACAGCATAAATCGACCGATGATCGCCGGCTAAATTTCCGGTGACGTCCGGCCAGGACCACCAACAGCACCCCCACGATTGGGGTGCCTTTGATGGCCCCGGATCGACCCGGTTTGCTGGGATGAATCCAATGCTGACTCACATCAAGATCACGTTCGCGAAGCCCTCAGAAAAACTCTACAAGCTTCACGATACCCTCGGCCTCTATCTGGCGGTCAAGCCCAACGGCTCCAAGCTCTGGCGCATGAACTACCGTTTCCTGGGCAAGCAGAAGACGCTTCACCTGGGGAAATGGCCTGCAGTCGGTCTCGCCGCCGCCCGTGCGAAGCGGGACGAGGCCCGCGAGCAGATTGCCGCCGGAATGGACCCCGCCATCGAAAAGAAGCGCGCGCGGATCGCCGCCCGGCATGCGGCAGCGACCACGTTCGAGCTGGTGGCGAAGGAATGGCTGGTGAAGTGCGAACGCGATGGACTGGCGCCGGTCACGATCGACAAGATCCGATGGCTGCTCGAGAAGGCCTATCCGGTCATCGGCGACCTGCCGATCGCGCAGATCACGCCTCACGAGGCGCTGGCAGTCCTGCGCAAGATCGAGGCAACGGGCGCGTATGAGAGCGCCCGGCGCATGCGCAGCGTGCTCAGCCGGGTGTTCCGCTACGGCGTTGCCACGGTCCGGTGCGATAAGGACGTGGCCGCGGACCTGCGCGGCGCCATCGCCACCCCGAAGCCCAAGCATTTCGCTGCGATCACGAGGCCCTCGGAAGTTGGAGCGCTGATGAGAGCGCTCGATGACTACACGGGCTATCCGGTGACGCGGATGGCGATGCGACTGTCTCCGCACGTCTTGCTCCGGCCGGGCGAGTTGCGGGCGGCCGAATGGACCGACATCGACTGGGAGGAAGCCATCTGGTTCATCCCGGCAGAGCGGATGAAGATGCGGCGGCCTCACCGGGTCCCGCTGTCGCGGCAAGTCCTCGCTATGCTGAAGGAACTCCACGAGCACACCCATTGGTGGAAGTACCTGTTCCCGTGCCTTGGGCATCCGCGCAAGCGCATGTCCGAGAATACGGTCAATGCGGGATTGCGCCGGCTCGGCTATACCAGCGACCAGATGACCGCCCATGGTTTCCGGGCGATGGCGGCTACGCTTTTGAACGAGATGGGAGAGTGGCATCCCGATGCGATCGAACGGCAACTGGCGCATGTCGACACCAACCAGGTCCGACGCGCCTATGCCCGCGGCGAATGTTGGGACGAGCGTGTGAGGATGATGCAGCGCTGGTCGGATTACCTTGACGAACTACGTGACGGCGGAAAGGTAATCCGGGCTGATTTCCAGGTTCTGCGGAAAGCAACCTAGGGGACCTCGGGTAGCGCCGGTGGCCGGGTCATCGGCGCTCACCGCGGATGAGCTTGCGCCGCGAGGGCCGTCGTTAGGTGCCGCAACTTGTCGGGATTTCGAACGATATAGACCGCCGCGATCTTGCCGTCGCGAATGTCGAGCGCGGTGGTCTGCAAGACGCCGCGATCAATGCTGACATAGCCGGGCAGACCGTCGATTTCGGCGGTGCGCACAAGTTGTGCGGTTGGCGCGTTCTTGCGGCGCAGTCCGGCGAACAGACGGAGCGCGCGGTCGAGACCGCGAATGATGTTGCGGAAGGCCAGCACCTTGCCACCGCCGTCCGAATGGATTTCGACCTCCTGCGCAAGCAGCGAGGCGAGCGCCGCGGTATCGCCATCGCGCGCGGCGACGAAGAAGGCCTGCGTTATCCGGCTCGCCTCGGCTGCCTCGACGCTGAAGCGCGGCCGGGCGACCTGGACATGCTTGCGCGCGCGCGAGGCCAGTTGGCCCACAGCCGCTGGCTCGCGGCCCAGAGTCACGGCGACGTCGCTCAACGCGATGTCGAACACGTCGTGAAGCAGGAAGGCTGCGCGTTCCAGTGGCGACAGACGCTCCATCGCGAGCATCAGCGTGACGGTGATGTCGTCGGCGATCGTCTCGTCCGGATCGCTGGACCCCATCAGCGGGTCTGGCAGCCATGGGCCGATATAGGTTTCGCGACGCGCGCGTGCGGATTTCAGGCGGTCGAGGCACAGGCGCGTGACGATGCGCGTCAAATAGGCGGCCGGCGCATCGATCCCGCCATCGACCTTTTCCCATCTAAACCAAGCATCCTGCACCACATCTTCAGCCTCGCTGAACGAGCCGAGCATTCGATAGGCCAGGCGCACGAGCCGCTTACGCTCGCTGGAAATCGTCGAGGCGCGCAGTTGGCCCGACCGCAGAACCTGACGCTTTTCTACTTTCATCGCCCGTCATCTTGCGCCGCCTCTTTTGCTTCTTGGGTCTGACGAGCCAGCCCATCGCAGTGTGACACGCTTGCCGGGAGATCTGAAATTTCGCCCGCCATGTCACATGCCCGTGACCTGCCTCGTCAGAGTAGCGAGCGTCGATTGGGCGCTGCTGCAAAGAAGGATGAAAGCATGAGCGAGATTGAGCGGCTGGTCTGGCATGAAGTGGCGCCCCACGGTGCGCGGGCCCTGTTTGGGGTGCATCATTATGTCACGACGGGCACCAACCTGCCGGAGGAGATGATCCATCTGGTGTTTCTGCGGGTGTCGCAGATCAACGGCTGTGCGCACTGCATCGATCTGCACACGCGTGACCTCCTCAAGACGATGCCGCTCGACAAGGTTGTGCTGCTGCCGGTCTGGGCCGAGGTGCCGCATCTGTTCAACCCGCAATATCGCGCGGCCCTCGCCTGGGCAGAAGAGGTGACGCGAGTCAGCGAGACTCATGCTTCGGACGAGGCCTATGCCGCGGCAGCGGCGGTGTTCGAGCCGCGCGACCTGGTCGATCTGACGATCGCGATCGCGGCAATGAATGCCTTCAATCGGCTCGGCGCGCCGTTCCGGTTGCCCGTGAAGGCCAAGGCCTGAGTCATTCACCTCGAATTGGAGATAAACGACATGTCCGACCGCATCGGTCACATGCGCCAGGTGCCGGCGCTGACGCAGAAACTGACAGAGCTCACCTTTGCACTCAAGAAGGGGCCCGTCGAGCAAAGTATCTTGAGCCTGGTCGAGATACGCGCGTCGCAGCTGAACGGCTGCGCCTTCTGCCTAGATGCATATCAAGCAGGCCAGGCTTCATGGTGAGCGCGAGCTTCGACTTCACCATGTCGCCATCTGGCGTGAATCGCCCTTGTTCAGCGATCGCGAGCGCGTTGCGCTGGAATGGGCTGAAGCGCTCACGCGGTTGCTGCCACACGGCGTACCAGACGACGTCTACGCTAAGGCGCGAGCGCAATTCTCCGAAGATGAGATAGTCTACCTCACCTACATGGTGATGGTGATCAATGCCTGGAATCGCGCCTCGATCGCTTTCCAGTCTGTGCCTGGCTCGCAGGACAAGGCGTTCGGACTCGATAAGGCGGGACTGTCTTGACCGAATGCATCGCTTCCCGCCAAGTGCCGCGAGCGGGCGCTTCTATCACAGCAAGCGCCCGCGCGCAGAACGACGTCCCTTTGACACCTAAGCACCTGCATCTCAGACAGTTAAAGGGGTCTGACAAGTGCGAAAGCGAATGTAGCTCCACGCAGCTGGAGAGGCGGCAGGTGGGACAAAGCGGTCATATATCCGCGACATGCCGAACGGTAGCTTCTGTTACAAGGAGACGCTCAGCCTATGTCCGGGTACGGCCCAGACCGACAGGAGCTAAACCCTTTTCTGCTCGTCAGCTTTTAAGCGGAGCAATCAGCAGAGTTGATATCTGCAATAGCCAGCGGCGGTGTCAGCAGGCGCTAAGTGTCTGATTCATAATTATTCGGTGTGATTTGCTGACCTTGCGATGCAGCGAGTGAAAAGTTGAATGGATGCAATGAAGAGCCAAGCCGTTGCCGATGCGATGGTTTGCCCAAAGTCTTTGGCGAGACGTCGGTTTCGATTGAGCCATGCCAGCGTGCGTTCAACAACCCATCGGCGTGGTAGCACTTCGAAGCCTGTGGCTGTATCTGACCGCTTGATGATTTCGACGGTCCACTTCCCCATTCGCCTCAGAGCCTCCCTGAGTTTGTCACCGGCATAGCCGCCATCGGCGAAGATGTGCCGCAGCCAGGGAAAGCGCCGGATGATTTCGCGCAGAACCATTGGCGCACCGTCGCGGTCCTGAATGTCAGCCGTATGGATCACGGCGTGCACCAGATTTCCTTCGGTGTCAGTCAAGATATGGTGCTTGCGGCCCTTGACCTTTTTTGCCAGCGTCATAGCCACAAGGGCCGCCGCTTTCCGTGGTTTTGGCGCTCTGGTTGTCGATCACGCCCGCCGATGGCGAGACCTCGCGGCCGATCATCTCGCGCGACGCCATAAGCAGAACGTGGTTCATCGTCAGCCACAAGCCGTTGTCACGCCAGAGGTAAAACCAGCGCCGCACCGTCGAGACCGGCGGAAAGCATGGGGGCAGCATCCGCCATGGCAAGCCACCACGCAGCAGGTACAACATTGCTTCGACAATCCAGCGCATCGGCCATTTGCGGGGTCGCCCCACATGCGAGGCGGGCGGCAACAACGGCTCCAGCACCGACCACTCGGCATCCGTTAAATCACTTGGCAAAATCAGCCCGCGTCGCGCATGAAGCGCGCGGTCCACATCGATGATCCTTGGTAGTTTCGCAAAACCCATAAATCAACGACAGGCATAGGATTCGAGCTAGCCTATTAATATAACTCACCTTAATTTCGGATCAGACACTAACATACCGGGCCTTCCGAAGTTTAAATTGCATCCCTAGTAGCTGGTGATCGGTCATGTTTCCGTGATAGAACGCCGGTTGGAACGGGAGCGTGCAACCGACCGGGCGTAGCAGGTCACCAGCCACCTGCTACGGACTGGACAATCATGCCGGTGGTCATGGCGGCCAAGACGAGGCTGGTGCCGGCATAATACCAGGCATAGCCGGGCGGCGGCGGCGCGAGGCCATATTGGGCTGGTTGGACCACCACATACCGCCGCATGGGCGACGGGATCACCACGCCGGCCACGAACGGTCGTCCGTAATAGTCGGGTGGCACGGCATAATAACCGTGCCCGGGCGCAAAATAATAGCCGGGACGCGGACCGACATATCCCACGAAAGCGGGATTGTCGCGCCACCAACCCGGACGGCTGCGATCGATGACGATGATTTGCGGTCGCCTCGGCCCGCGATCGATTACCACCATGCGGTCATGACGGACGGGCGCTCGCCGCCCCGGCTGCGCGCTGGCGATATCGGGGAAAACAAGCGCGGCGCCGAGGCCGACAAGGGCGGTGAGAGCCAGGCGGTTGCTGTAAAAGTTTCTCATGACCAATTCCTTTGCTTCGGTCATGTCTGCACGCCTTTTGCAAAGGGGCGATGGTGCCAATGTAAGCCTTTGTGTCGGCGAAGCTGCCCTGCCGCTCAAGCCTGGATCAGCCCTTCTGCGTCCTTCAGCGCCAGGATAGCGCGCAATCCGCCCTCTCGGCGGTTCTCCAGTCGCAAGGTGCCCCCGAACCGGTGCGCGAGTGCCTGCACGATCGACAAGCCCAGTCCCACCCCGCCGGTGTGACGCGCGCGCGATGATTCCAGCCGCGTGAATGGCTCGACCAGTTCGGGCAATCGCTCCTCGGCGACCCCCGGCCCATCGTCCTCCACGAAAAGGATGATCGCGCCGTCCTGTCGCGTCAGGACGATTGTCGTCATGCCTCCGCCGTAACGCTTGGCATTGTCGAGCAGGTTGGCAAGCATTCTGCGTAGCGCGAGCGGCGTCGTTCGCGCACGCCAGCCCGTGCAATCGGTCGCCAGCAGGATGGTTTCTCCAAGCGCCCGCCGGACCAGGACGACATCCTCGATTTCGTCGCTCAACTCGACCATCGCCTCCGGGCCACCCCACTCGGGGCCTGGCTGGGCAAAGGTCAGGGCATCGTCGATCAGCATCCCCATCTCGTTGAGGTCGCGTTCGGCCAACTCGCGCTGCTCGGGATCGTCTATGAAATCGCTCCTGAACTGCAAGCGTGTGAGGTATGTCCTGAAATCATGCGCGACCGCCGCCAGGATACGGGTCCGCTCTTCCAGCAATTCGTGAAGACGCGCCCGCATCTGGCGAAAAGCGTCGCTCAGTTCGACCATTTCTCTGGGTCCTGAGGAGACCAGCCCTTGCGGGTCGTCGCTCTGCACGGCGCGGGCAAGCCGCTCGACCGGGCCGGTGGTAAGCGATGCCAGCCAGAAGATGATCAGGATGTCGAGCAGGACGACGACAAAGCCGATGATCGTCAGCCGATTGAGCACCCGGCTGATCGGTGCAGGCATGGCGCGCTGCATCTCAACCGCCTTCCCGTTGGGCAGAGCGACGATCACCCGGAATGGGCTGTCAGAAAAGCGGGGCTGATCCTCCAGTCGCGACAGGATGTCCTGGCCTTGTGTTTCGACGCGGAACGGTCGCCCGCGAAGCGCGCGCCGATAGGGCATCGCTGCCTTCATGGCGGCATCGGGAAGCGGCGCTTCGTCATCGACGGCAAAGGTAAAGCGGTCCAGCAGGCGCACGCTTTGCCGGTCGTCCTGAAAGGCGCGCAACAGATCCATGTAGGTGTCGGGCGACGCACGCTCGAACGCCGTCACGATGGCGGCAACCCTGTCGGGATCAGGCATCAGATAAAGGCGATCACCATGGCTCGGTCCCAACCGCGCGAACCCGATCAGCGTCCCACCCATCAGCAGGGCGTGGAGGACGATGATTGCGCCGATGCGGTGTCGCAATCGGGCGTGCCTTAGCCAGGTCAGCACCGGAACACCTGGGGCGCGAACAGATATCCATCGCCACGAATGGTGCGGATCATGTGCGGCTCGCGCGGATGATCGCCCAGCCGCCGCCGCAGTCGGCCTATCTGGACGTCGATCACTCGGTCCAGGGGAGATGCCATCCCGCCGCGCGTCCAACTAATCAGGAATTCGCGCGATAGGATGCGTTGGGGATGCTGGACAAGCGCGTTGAGCAGGTCGAACTCGCCTGTTGTCAACGTGACCTGGGCGCCGTCGGGATCGATCAGGTCGCGTGGCGCGACTCGCAGGATCCAGCCGCCGAACTGAAAATTCTCTCCAATGCCGCCGGTGGGCACCGTAGCGATATCGCGCGTCCGGCGGATGATCGATCGAAGCCTGGCCAGCAACTCGCGCGCATTGAACGGCTTTGCGAGGTAATCGTCCGCGCCCAGCTCCAGCCCCACGATCCGGTCGACGGGATCGGTCTTCGCCGTCACGATCAGGATCGGGAGTCTCGGCGAATGTACACGCAGCGTCCGGCAGATATCGAGACCGTCCTCGCCCGGCAGCATGAGGTCTAGGATCAGGCAATCGATCCGCTCCAGCTTGCCTGCAGCGAGCAGGTCGGTCGATCCCTCGTAACACAGCACGCTGAACCCTTCGCGCTCCAGCAGCCCGGTCACCAACGCGCGAATGCCGGGATCATCCTCTATGATCGCAACGGTACCGGTCTTCTCTGTCATGGTCTGCCCATGGCGAGCGGGGAGCGATGCCCAGGCATGGCTCCCCTGATGAAGACGACGCTCGCGTAATTACGCAGGCTCGCACTCATGATGATGGCTGCCTGCAGGGCCGCCCGTATCCCGTCATCCATTCAGCCGCCGCGTCCGTATTTCGCCATCGCGGCCCGCAGTTCGCCCGGCGTCACCTTTCCGTCGCCATCGGCATCGATCATCTTGAAGCCCCGCTCACGCCTTCCCGCCGCCGTCCACTCGGCGAGCGTCAGCGACCCGTCACGGTTGCTGTCCGCTTTGTCGAACGCCGCCTGCGCGCGGTCGGGAGCTGGTGGCGTCTGGGTCATGGCTGATACGGGGACCAAAGCAGCGAACAGCGGGAGGAGGTGGATGATACGCATGATAAATCTCCAGGTGAAAACCAGATTTGAACAAGTGTGAGGTTCAAACCTATACCGATCCCACACGCGCCACATGCGCGCAGCATGTTATCCATTGTGTCAGATTGTAAGCGACCGCGCCTTTTGTCCGCTCTCGCCTAGTATTAGTCTAAACGGCCATGGGCGCTGGCGACACGCTCTCGTATATGCTGCAAATCATCGCGCGAATGATAATGGCCTGATCGAACGACGCCAAAGATATGGCCAAGGTTCGACACGTCGGACAAGGGATTGCCGGACAGGATGACGAGGTCGGCATTTTTTCCCACTGCTACCGATCCCATGGTTGCAGTTCGGTCGAGGAATATGGCGGGATCGCGCGTGGTCATCTGAAGAATCTTCAGCGGTGACAGTCCCGCGCGGGCCAGTTCATGAAATTCCTGACCCATGCTCATGCCGGGCGTTTGGTAGCTGCCATCGGTGCCCGTCATCATCGGCACTCCCTCATCCGCCAGCAAGGCCGTCAGTGCCAGGCTCCGGTCATAGCCTTCGCGGAAGGTCCGGCGCGATCGTTCTGGCAGCGCCGCGAAGATGTCAGCCACCTTGGTCCAGGCGCGATAGGCCTGCGGTTCAAGATAGGGGATCAGGGGATCGGTGCGATATTCCGGCGAATCCTGAAGATATTGGGAGCGCAATCTCACGAGCGTCGGGACCATCCAGGTGCCGTTACGCGCCAATGCCTGTGCGACGGCGCTACATTGACGCGGTTCGTAGCTGTCGAAAGCACGCTGGAGGCGGGCGACATCCTCTTCCTCTTCGAACGCGGCCGGATTGAGGAGGCGGCGCGCCATCAGCTTGGGCAGCAGGGGCGCCAGCAGTTTCTGCGCAAAGGCCGGGATCGGGAATGGCGGGGCGCCCACGGACGGGTGGCGCTCCGCCTCCGCCATCAGCGCCGCCTTCTTCGATGAACAGCCGATCCACATCGTATCGCCCGGCCCTAGATGCTCGATCGAGTGAAACCCGCTTCGGGACGCTTGGACCGGATCTATACCCTCGGGCAGGTGCCCCAAAACCGGCATGGCGTCCTTCCGGGCGGCGGACAATATCGCGTAGAGCAATGGCGGCGTCGTTGCGCCGATTTTGATGAAATCGGCACCCTTCTTCTTCTGATGTCGCACGAGCGTT
The DNA here is from genome assembly GCF_002431195.1 of Sphingobium sp. UBA5915. Taxonomy (NCBI): domain Bacteria; kingdom Pseudomonadati; phylum Pseudomonadota; class Alphaproteobacteria; order Sphingomonadales; family Sphingobiaceae; genus Sphingobium; species Sphingobium sp. UBA5915. Next base: position 23,787 of record NZ_DJDV01000042.1, read on the forward strand.
TGCGCGTCGGTCTCGGACGCCACATTAAACGGCAGCACCAAGTCGCCGGGCATCGCCAACAACGCCGGCGTGTCTTTATTCAGGGGTAAGCGGTTTTCCCGGCGCAGTTTCAACATGCGATCGGACCCGTTCATCTGACGAAAGCCCGTCACGCCTTCCGACAGCATCAAACCCAGCCCCGCTGCTGGATGGGCGGCGGCAAGGACGTGGCTGTGCATGTTGTTGTAGCCCGGCACGACATATTGCCCGGCGACGTCTATCCGGCGCACGCCCGGATGATCAGCGACAGAGCCGAATCCGGTGATCTGAGCGATCCTGCCACCCTCAATCAGGATGGACCGGTCGGGGATCAGGCGTCCTGTATCGACATCGACGATTGTCACATGGTCGATGCGCAAAGGCGCGGCTGGCTCCATATGCTGCCTCGCCGGCAAGGGTTCGGGCCAAAAAACGCAGGCAATGGCGACAGCAAGCGCAAAAACGACGGCGCCGCTGACATACAGAACAATCTTGGCGGTCCGATGCACGGGACATTCTCCTTCGCGAGCACTTCCGGCGCTCCATTTGCTTCGCAGTTGATTCAATCGTGACCCATATTGCACATATCGTTCTATAAATGAACATTAATGTTTAATATGGTGCGGCGTTTGGGGTGATCGCGGAGGGGCTGGCGCCATCGGATGCATCATGCCTCCACCTCAACGCTGTTTAAACTGGACATGTACGTTTTATTTGATCATATATGTTCAAATTATGCCATGTCCTTACGTTGTATCGTTCGGAGGTCGGGAGGAGACGGATCGTCGAAGATGTTGAACCTATGACTTCCATGACCACGAACCAGCCTGCCCGCAGCCTGTCTCCGACGGTAAGGGTTCAGCGTTTGGCGTTTCTGATTTTCGAGCGCCCAGACCTCGATCTCGCCGTCCGGTTCCTTGTCGATTTCGGGCTTGAAGTCTGCTTTCGCAGCGATGACCTTGTCCTGCTGCGGGGCGTAGGCAGCGCGCCCTACTGCTACCGCCTGCAACGCGGGCGCAAGGCATGTTTCGTGGGCTTGGGGTTCGAAGTGGCGTCCAGCGCCGAGCTTGCGCATGTCGCCAACGCAGTGCCGGGGGCGTCCGACGTGGAACCGATATCGGATCATGCCGGTGGACATCGGGTCATCCTAACAGACCCCTCGGGCTTTCGGGTCGAAATCGTCCACGGGCAGGCGTGCGAACCGGCGCTGGCGAATCGCGATGCGCTGCCGTTGAACATCAATGGAGGGAGCGTCCGCATCGATGCGCCACAAAGGCCACCGGTGCAGCCGCCAGAGATCCTGCGATTGGGGCATGTCGTGCTCGAAGTCGCCGATTTCCAGCGGACCAGCGGCTGGTATTGCGAGCATCTGGGCCTGGTGCCCAGCGACGTGCTGCTGCTGCCGGACGGTTCGCCGGCCGTGGCCTTCATGCGCCTCGACCTGCGCGCGCAGCCCGCCGACCACCACAGCCTGGCGTTGGCGCAGGGATTTGCCCCACTCTACAGCCACAGCGCCTATGAAGTCGTCGATACCGACGCGATCGGCATGGGCCAACGCGTGCTGCACGAACGCGGCTGGAAACATGCCTGGGGCGTGGGGCGCCACATTCTTGGCAGCCAGATATTCGATTATTGGCGGGATCCATGGGGCGACAAGCACGAGCATTATTGCGACGGCGATTTATACACCATTGATCGTCCAACCGGCTTCCATCCCGCGACCCGAGACGCAATGTCTCAATGGGGGCAAAAAATGCCGCCCAGCTTCACCAAGCCCAAGTTGAGCCTCTCCGCAATCATCGCGCTCATCCGCAATCTCAGACGCAGCCCCGACCTCTCCCTTCGCAAACTAGTTACGCTCGCACGCCTTTTCGGCTGAGCGCCGCGCGCCCCTCTTCACCATCGGATATCCTCATGCCCGTCACCGTCATCCGCTATCTGCTCGACTCAACAATCTGCTGGGGCGTCATCGATGGATCCGACGTCATACCAATGGAGCAACGCTTCGAAACGACCGGAGATTTCCTGCGCGGAACGACGCTTGATGGCCTCAAGGCGCTGGACGGTCCTCGAGTCCCGCTCGGACGAGTGCGCCTGCTGTCTCCGGTCACCAAAAACCAGCGCTTCGTCTGCCAGGGCGCGAACTACCGCCAGCATATGATCGAATCCGGGCTCGATCCCATGGCCAAGCAATACAACATGATCTTCACCAAGGCGCCAAGCTGCATCGTCCCGGCCGATGCCGATGTGGTTCGCCCGCGTCGCGTGCGGTTCCTAGATTATGAGGTGGAACTGGGCCTCGTCCTGCGCCGCGACATCAGCGGCCCGGTAAGGGTGACACAAGACAACCTGTTCGATTTCGTCGCGGGCGCGGTCATCGTCAACGATTATTCCGCGCGGGATATCCAGATCCCCGAAATGCAATTTCACAAGGGCAAGAGCTTTCGGACCTTCGGCCCCGTCGGCCCCTATTTATGCCTGCTCGAACGCGACGACATGCCTGCCCTCATGAATCTGGACCTGGCCCTGCGCGTCAATGGCAAGATCCGCCAGCAGGACAACAGCCGAAACCTCGTTTTCAGCCCCGAAGAAACCCTGACTGAACTGTCCGGCATCCATGATTTTGCCGCAGGCGATCTTCTGGCCACGGGCACGCCGGCCGGGTGCGCCCTGGCCGTGCCGTCCCCCGCCCGCCAGCGGCTGGGCGCGCTTCTGCCGGAGGCGCTCAAATGGAAGATATTCTTCCGGATACAGGCTAGACGATCGCAATATCTACAGCCCGGCGACGTCGTGGAGGCGCGGATTTGCAGCGCGGACGGGCGCATCGACCTTGGCACCCAGAAAAACCGTATCGTCGCGGAGGGCGAGGCATGACGGGCGTCGCCACCATCGATGACGTGCGGGCCATCGAGGCCCAGGGGCTGCCCGCCAACTGGCCCGAAAGCACCTATGACCTGCTGCGTCGGGGCGCCGCCATCGATCCCGATGCTCCGGCGCTCAGCTTCTTCCTGACCGCGCAGGACCACGCCCGGCCGGAATGCTGGACCTATCGACGCCTGATGGAGCAGGTGCATAGGACGGCGAACGCCTTCCATGCCCTGAGCGCGACCCCCGACACGGTCATCGCATTCCTCCTGCCCAACCTGCCCGAAACCCATTTCGTTCTGTGGGGCGGCGAAGCGGCCGGCATCGTCGCTGCGATAAATCCGCTGCTTGAACCCGATGCGATCGCCGATATCCTGAACGCGGCGGGCGCCTCCATATTGGTCAGTCTCGCGCCCTTTCCCAAGGTCGATTTCTGGGACAAGGTGCGCACGATCGCGCCCAAAGTGCCCTCACTGCGCCATCTGGTGCTCGTCAATTTGGCGGATCGCGTCCACGGGCTGAAAGGGATCGGCGCGCGCCTGCTGCAACGGCGTTCGATCCGCCAGGCGTGCGGCCCCGGCGGCCTGCGCGGCGTGGTGCCAGCCCATGTGCAGGTTCATGATTTTCGAACCTTGACGCAGCGGCAGCCGGCCGACCGCCTCGTCAGCGGCCGGCACATATCGGCGAGCGATCCGTCCTCCTTCTTCTGCACCGGCGGCACCACCGGCGCACCCAAGATAGCCATGCGCCGCCATGGCGCCGAAACCGCCAATGCCTGGGCGATCGCCCAATTCATGGGCAGCGGGTTCGGACGCAGCAAGACCGTCTTCTGCGGTTTGCCGCTCTTTCATGTCAACGGCGTCATGGTCACCGGACTCGTCCCCTTCTCTCAGGGCGCGCATGTCGTCCTGGGCACCCCGCAGGGCTATCGCGGCGAAGGCGTGGTGCAGCGCTTCTGGGACATCGTCGCGCACCATCGCATCAACTTCTTCAGCGGCGTGCCGACGCTGTATGCAGCTTTGATGGCAATCCCGGTAGAGGGCCGCAACATCGACTGCCTCGAATATGGCCTGTGCGGCGCCGCGCCCATGCCGGTCCAGCTCATGAAGGATTTCGAGGCGCAGACGGGGCTCAGGATTCTGGAGGGCTATGGCCTCACCGAAGCCACGTGCGTTTCCAGCGTCAATCCGCCCAATGGTGAAAGACGGGCAGGCTCGATCGGCCTCAGCCTCCCCGGCCAGCCGATGAAGGCTGTCATTCTGGATGAAGCCGGGGCCTATGTGCGCGATTGCCTCGTCAACGAGGTCGGGGTCATGGTCGTGAGCGGCCCCAATCTCTTCGATGGCTACAGGCTCGACGATCAGAATGCCGGACTTTGGATAGACGCGGGCGAAGGGCGGATCTGGCTCAACACCGGCGATCTCGGGCGGGAAGATGGGGAGGGGTATTTCTGGCTCACCGGCCGGAAGAAGGAATTGATCATCCGCGGCGGCCACAATATCGACCCCGCAGCGATCGAGGAGCCATTGCACCGCCACCCGGCGGTGCAGTTCGCCGCGGCGATCGGGCGTCCCGATCCCCATGTCGGCGAATTGCCCGTCGCCTACGTCCAGCTCAAGCCCGGTACGGCGATCAGCGAAAGCCAGTTGCTGCAATTTGCCCAGCAACAAATCACAGAACGGGCCGCCGCACCCAAGGACATCCACATCATCGATGAAATGCCGCTCACACCAGTGGGCAAGGTGTTCAAGCCTGCCCTGAAGCGCCACGCGATCCGCAAGGCGGCGCTGTCGGTACTTTTGGAGGCCAAACTGAATGTAAAGGATGTGGACGTCGTGGATGATCCCAGGCGCGGGATCATCATCCAGGCCGCGGTAACAGATGCACGGCAGATCGAAACTGCCAAGCGCAGCTTGGGTCGCCTGCCGTTCCACCATGAAGTGCGACTTGGGTCGTGACCGGGAATGACGTCATGCGGGCAACCCCGCGCGTAGCGGTAGTGAGCGGCGGCTCGTCGGGCATCGGCTGGGCCTTTGTCGAAACGCTGCTGGACGAAGGCTATCTGGTCTATGCCTGTGGACGCGACGCCGGGCGCCTGGCGCGATTGAAGGATGCCTTTCCGACGGCGCAGGTCATACCCTGCGACGTGACGGATCGCCGGTCGGTAAGGGCCTTCTTCCGAACGATACGCAACGCGCATGATCGCATTGATCTGCTGGTCAGCAACGCCGGCGGATCGCGGGAGGTTGACCTGGCGCGGCTGGACCTGTGCACCGACCTGACGGGCGAGATCAGGGTCAATTATGAAGGCGCGGTCAATCTCATCGCCGAATCTCTTCCGTTGCTCAGGGCAGGCGCACCATCGAATCTTGTCATCGTCGGGTCGGGCTATGGCCTCGTCCCTTCCGCGCGCGTACCGCTTTATTCCGCGTCCAAGGCCGCTCTGCACAGCTTGGCAAAGACCCTGCACAGCACATGGGCGTCGCTTGCCATCACGGTCACCGAAGTCTGCCCGCCGGTCGTGGATACGCCATCCGTTCAGCATCGGCAGGTCCGCAAGATGCCGCCGCACGATGTCGTCGCGCAGGCGCTCGCCGGCGCGCGGAGAGGCAAGGCCACCGTCTACCCCGGCAAAACCCGCTTCCTTCCCCTGTTGAACCGGCTCGCGCCGACGCTGGCCGAACGCATCGTGGCAAAAAGCTGAGCAATGACCAACCCTATCGAGATTGAAACGGCGGTGCTCATCGTGGGCTATGGGCCTGTCGGCGCAGCGATCGCGTGCCTGCTGGGTCGATACGGCATTGCGACCATCGTCATCGACAAGTCCGACGCGATGAGTCGTCAGCCGCGTGCCATTGCCCTCGACAATGAGGCGCTGCGTATCTTGCAAATGGCGGGCCTCGGCGACGATGCCTTTCCCCGGCTGCCCATTCCCTATGTGAAGATGCACTCGCCGTTCGTCGGACAATTTGGTCAGATCAACACCGCTGGCGCCATTGACGGCCATCCCAAGCTCGTCACCTTCGCCCAGCCCGACCTTGAGGCCGCCTTGCGAAGACTGGTAGATACCCTGCCATCGGCGCGCGTCCTGACGGGATGCGAAGCGACGACGATCACGCAGGACGATGAGAGCGTCATCGCGATAGTGCGCGATGGAAAGGACCAGGTGCGCCGCATCCGCTGCGACTATCTGGTTGGGGCGGACGGCGCCGCGTCCTTCGTTCGCGGGGTGATCGGGCAGAACTTCACGGGTCAGACCTATGCGGAGGACTGGTTGATCGTCGATGCGCTCAATGTGCCCGCGCCGATCGACCATATCGAGTTTATCTGCGATCCCAAACGGCCCACGCCCCACATGCCTTCGCCAGGCGGGCGCGAGCGCTGGGAGTTCATGCTCGCCCCCGGCGAAACCCGCGAGATGATGGAAAGCGACGCCTGTGTAGCCGCACTTCTGTCGCCGTGGCTCAAGCCCGAGCAAATGCATATCGAGCGGCGGGCCGTCTATCGCTTTCACGCCCGCTGCTGCGACATGTTCGGGTGCGGTCGGATCGTGCTGGCAGGCGATGCGGCCCATATCACACCCCCCTTCGTCGGACAGGGGCTGGTCGCGGGCCTGCGGGACGCAGCCAACCTCTCCTGGAAACTCGCCGCGATCATTAAGGGCCAGGCGCAGCCGCACATCCTGACCAGCTATGATAGCGAACGGCGCCCGCACGCCAAGGCTATGATCAGCCTTGCCAAGCTCATGGGTGGCCTAGTCATGCCCCGCAGCGCGGTTCGGGCCATCCTGACCCACGGCCTGATACGCGGGCTGCGCGGGATCCCGGCTTTGCGCCAGTTTCTGGATGAGCTCGGCGTGAAGCCACAAAACCGGTTTCGTAAGGGACTTTTCATCAAAGGACGCGGCCATCGCGCGTTGGCGAAGGGCGGGCAAATCCCGCAGGCCTGGGTCAGGTCTTGCAATGGCGTGCTGGTGCGTAGCGACGATGCCTTGGGCGCCGCTTTCTGTTTGGTGGGATTTGGTGTCGATCCCATGGCGACCCTTCCGCCCGACCTGCGGGCAATATGGTCCGCGCGCGGATATGGCATCATCCAATTCTGCCAGGCGGGCCAGCCCAGCGCAGGTCAGACCATGTTCGAGGATGTCGACGGCACCCTCACACCCCGCACCGCGCCGATCGGCTGGGTGGCGATCGTCCGCCCCGATCGCGTGGTGCTTGCCGATGGTCCGGCAGGCGCCGTGGCGGAACTTGTGCACGCCACGCTGGACCTGCTGGGAGAAGCATAGGCGCACCCCGACTAATCGGCATGCGATGGGGTTGGGGGTCAGCCGATAGCGGCGGTGCTCTTGCGCGATCGGGCGGCTGGCGGGTTAAGCTCTCTCAGCGGTGGCAGGTCGCTCATCGCCATGTCCCGCGAGGCTTCATCTGACACGCCGATGGCGCGCAGCGCAAACTCGACCGCATCCTGTCCTGCATCGCGCCAGGTTCTGTGGCCGTCCAGCACCAGCAATATGGCGCTCAGCACGCTGCCGGCGATAAAACCGATAGCCGAAGGAATCTGATCGAACCTGAAGCGGAAGGCGCCGCTCTCCAGCCCGTTAGCCAGGTCCTGGACCGGTTGTCCCAGCCAGAACGCCTGGAGCGCCTGTTCGTTGATGGCGAATCGCAGCAGGAACCGTCCCCAGTCCGGCTCCTCATGCGCACGACGGATATAGAACCGGATGGCCAGCGCCAGACGGCGCGCGGGATCGGAAATATTTTCGGAGCTGATTGTGATCCGATGGTTCATCTCATCGGCCAGTTCACTGGCAATCTCCCGAAAAAACGCATCGGGCGACTCCAGATTATTATGCGCCGTACCGCGCGCGACTCCGGCGGCCTGCGCCAGTTCGCTCATGGAAACCTGGGTCGATCCTTTTTCCGCGAATAGGCGAATTGCGGCTTCACGCATCCGGCGGCGTGCAGCGGTCATGGCGCGTTTGGGCTGGGCTGTCATCAAGCGGAATTAGTAATCCGAGACCAACAGGATAGACTATTGATATTTTTGATCACATCTGTCTAAATATACTTCATATAGTCAAAACTACGTTTTTTTTGGAGAGAATATGGTCCAGTTATCGAGTCTCGCCGCAACCCGGCCGGTCAACCGACCGCCGATGGTTCGCCTGGACGCAGAAGGGCAGGGCATACAATCTGTCATAATCAAGGGCATGAGCGCATGACGCGATGGTCGCGCCGAAGGGTGTTGGCGGGCGTCGGCGCGCTGACGGCTGCCGGCGCTGCCGCGACTTGGTCGGCGACGCGCCCGGGCGTCCAGCCTGATCTTCGGTTGCCCGCCACGCCGGGCGCGAACCGTTACAATATCCTGCTGGTCACCACCGATCAGGAACAGGCTTGGTCGCTTCTTCCGCCCGGTTTCATCGAGGATCATTGCCCCGGTCGCGCGCGCCTGCTGCGCGAATGCCTGTCGTTCGACCGCGCTTTCACACCGTCGCCGGTGTGCGCGACAGCCCGCGCCATCCTCTACACTGGCCAGCATTCGCAGAAAAACGGCGTGTGGGAGAATATGCCGCTGCCCTATGCGCCAGCATTGAAGAAGGACGTGCCGACGCTGGGCACGCTGATGCGCGGGGCTGGCTACCACGCCGCCTATTTCGGCAAGTGGCACCTGAGCAAACTTTACGCCCGCCATCACAAGACGCTGACCAAGGGTCAGGTCCAGGCCGAAATTCGCAGCTATGGCTTTGATGAAACCGGAACGGAACATGAGATTGACGGCCCGCTTGGAGGGCATGAGGAAGATGGCAGGACGATCGACGGAGCCGTCGCGTTTATCGAGCGATCCAAGTCGGCCTCCATGCCCTGGTTCGCGGCGGTGAACATCCTCAACCCCCACGACATCATGTACTACACGTCCGGTCCGAAAATGACCGCCACGCGCAAGATTCTCTATCCCGACACGCTCGCACGCCCGCCTGAAACCAAGGTGTATCAGGAAGCGCTTGGCTATTCTCTGCCCGCCAATTTCGGGCCAGTATCGGATGACGGACGTTTGCGAGCCGCGATCGAATATGCGCTGACGGACGAATATTCGCTGGGCCATCTGAATTTTCAGGACGCAGCGGCTGTCGCCGAATTCGTGAACTATTATTATAACTGCATTCGCGAGAGCGATGCGCACATCGTGCGCCTGCTCGATGCCCTCGACGCCAGCGGCCAGGCCGATCGCACCATCGTTGTCTTTACCGCCGATCATGGCGAGATGCTGGGCGTCCACGGTATCAGGGGCAAGGGCGTCCTGCCCTATCGGGAAGCGACGCAGGTTCCGCTTCTGGTCCGTCATCCGGCGCGACCGGGCGGCCAATCGACCGCCACGCTCGCCAGCCATGTAGACATGGCGCCCACCCTGCTGGGGCTGGCCGGGGTTCCTTCTGCAACCGTGCGGCAGCAGGTTCCCGCGCTTGTCGGAAGGGATCTGAGCGCCGTCATCGCCGATGCGGCTTGTCACGACCCGCGTGCCGGAAGCGACGGACTGCTGTTGCACTGGACCAGCCTCATCTATCAGGATCATCAGGCCGCGCTGGCGTTCGAGGCGGAGCGCAGGCAAGGCCGATCGCTCAGTATGATGGCGCTGATCAAGCCGGAATTTCGCGGCGTCCTGTCCAATCGCGGCCAGATGCGCGGCGTGTTCGACGGGCGCTACAAATTCGCGCGCTACTTCGCGCCCACCCAACATAACAGCCCGCTATCCTGGGACGATCTCGTCGCGCTCAACGATCTGGAACTCTACGATACCCAGGCCGATCCGGGTGAAACCCGCAATCTCGCGACAAGGCCCGAAGCCGTTCGCGATCTTATCCTGGAGATGAACGCCAAGCTTGGTCGGTTGATCGCGCGCGAAATCGGTATCGACGATGGCCGGCACATGCCGGGTCCAGACTTCATCTGGCGCGCATAAAACGGACCTAGACGCGGAGACACGCATGACGCCCGCCCAACCGCATTCTTCCGGCCGCATCGACGTCCACCACCATGTGCTGCCCCCGGCCCTGCTGGACGCGCTTGCACGCCATGGCGTGACCGACATGGCCGGGGGTCCGGTGCCCAGATGGAGTCCGCAGCAATCGCTCGACATCATGGACCTCCACGGCATCGGGAGGGCCATTACGTCGGTGTCCGCTCCGGGCGTCCGCTTCGCCGATGAAGCGGCGGCGCAGTCACTGGCGCGGGCGTGTAACGACTTTTCCGCCGACATGGCCGTGCGTCATCCGGGTCGCTTTGGATCCTTCGCCATCCTGCCGATGCCTTTTCCTGCCGCCGCATGTGCAGAGGCCATCCATGCATTGGACGTGCAGGGCGCGGACGGCATCGTGCTGCTGGGCAGCGTGGACGGCGTGTTCCTGGGTGACCCGCGGTTTGAGGAGTTGATGGCCGAACTCGACCGGCGGTCGGCCATCGTCTTCATCCACCCCAATCTTCACCCGAGCAGCGAGATACTCGGTCTCGATATGCCCGGCTTCCTGATGGAGTTTCTCTGCGACACCACGCGGGCAGCGCTCAACCTCATATTGATGGGCGTACTGGAACGTCATCCGCGGATCCGCTGGATATTGGCGCATGCCGGTGGCTTCCTGCCCTATGCGGCCTGGCGATTGTCGCTGGCCAACCTGATGCCCGCCTTTGCCGATCGCGCGCCGCAGGGCGTTCTCACTTATATGCGCCGCTTCTATTTCGACACTGCGCTGTCGCCCTCTCCCTTCGCAATGGCGGCGCTAGGCCAGCTTGTCGATCACAGCCACATTCTGTTCGGCAGCGATTTTCCTTTCGCGCCCGCGCCTGTCACTGCGCTTCAGGTCAATCAGATCGACACGCTGCCTCTCTGGCACATGGGGGAACGAAACGCGGTCTACCGCGCAAACGCCCTGTCGCTGTTCCCCCGCTTTGCAACCCCCAGAGAAACGCCCTTGGCCCCCGACATGCACCGATCGATGACGTTCGGACAACGCATGCGCGGCGCGGCTTTGCGACCGATGCTGGGTTTCGTGGATCGAATACGCAACCGCTAACCAAAGAATGACCCCAGCGCCACCGGAGCGCTGGCGCCACTAGAACATGGAGAGATGAAATCATGCGCACGCACCTGCTGGCGTCGGCGGCCTGTCTGCTGGCTCCTGGACTGGCCCATGCCCAGCAAACGGCCACGTCTCCCACCAAATCCACAGTGCCAGACATCGTGGTGACGGCCGAACGGCGTTCGACAAATCTTCAGGATACACCGGTGGCAGTGACGGCGATCACCGCCGAACAACTTCAGTCACGGGGCGTGCAATCCGTCAGGGGACTGGAAACGCTGGTGCCTGGCCTGTCGGTGGGTTCCCAGACGAACGGTCCGGGCGCCAACAGCGCTACCTTCTGGATCAGAGGCCTGGGCCAGATGCGCGCGGGCAATGGCAGCGAGCCGTCGGTGCCGCTCTACATCGACGATTTCTACTATCCCGGTATTTCGGGCAACGTCCTGCGGGCGATGGATATCGAGCAGGTGGAGGTATTGCGCGGCCCACAAGGTACTTTGTTCGGGCGCAATTCCATCGGTGGCGCCGTGCGCTATACCACGACCCGGCCGGAGCAGGCATTTGGCGGATTTGTCGAGGGCGCCCTTGGCAGTTTCGATCGAAAGGACATCATCGGCGCTCTCAACATCCCGATCGGCGACAAACTGGCGGTGCGTCTGTCGGGCGCGCATATGGAAACCGGCGGCTATGTCGATCATGTCGCCGACGACGACAAGGGCGGATCGACCAAGAACGACCTGATCCGCATCCAGGCCCGCTATCGCCCCATCGACACGCTGACGCTCGATCTGTCCTATGAGGATTCCGACAGTTCCAGCCGTGGATCGACGGCCTATATCCCGACCATATCGACGAGCGGCGTGCTGGCCGCCCGCTGGAACGCGCGTCCGACCAACCAGCCGCGCTTCGATCAGTCGCTGGCGTCCCCGTGCGTATATTGCAACTATGGCGGATTGCCGGTCGATGATTTCGATGACGCGCGCGCCAAACATCTTCGCTTCACCGGACAATGGGACGTCAATGATCATCTGACGCTCAAACTGCTGAGCGGCCGCTCGGCCATTGACGACACCTGGAGCAACGATCTCGACGGCACACCCGCCGGCGGCCGTCAGTATAGCGACAGCAGGGTGGTGTCCTATTCGCAGGAACTCCAGGCGCAGGGCAGCCTGCTGGGCGATCGCCTTCAATATGTCGCGGGCGTCTTCTATTATCATGAGGAATATTCAGCGACGACCGGTCAGTTGGCGCCCAATGCCGCAGGCCTGATCGTTGAAAGCCGGTCGGCCTACACCAACAAGCGGGAATCGATTTCGGGATATGGCAATGTCACCTATGGCTTGACATCGCGACTGAAACTGACCGGAGGCGTCAGGGTAGGATCCGAAGACATCTCGATCAGGACGCAGAATCTGCTGCCGGTATCGGGTGCTTCCGATTCAGGATCATTGAGCGAAACCACCGTCCTGCCGATGGCCCGCCTGCAATATGACTGGTCCGATGACATCATGAGCTACCTGTCGGTCAGTCGTGGCGCCAGGTCGGGTGGCTTTAACATCATTCCGTCCAATGCCGATGCGATCGGCTTCAATAGCGAGTCCGCTACCTCCTACGAAGGCGGTGCACGCATGGCCTTCATGGATCGCCGCGTGACGATCAATCCGACCATCTTCTATACCGATTACAAGAATATGCAGATCAATCGCCAATATACCCCGCCGCCGCCGGCGGCGCCATTGCCTACCTCCATCCTCGAAAATGCCGGTCGGGCGCACATCTATGGTCTGGAGTTGGAGGGGTTCGCCGCTGTCACCCGGCACCTGCGCCTGCGACTGGCCGCCGCCTATATGAAAGGGGCATTCGACAATCTCAATCCGGGTGTCGGGGTCACGCTCGACAGTCCGCTTCCGCGCCTGCCCAAATGGTTCTACTCCATCGGGGCCGCCTATGATGTCGATCACGCGTCGGGGGCCGTCACGCGCCTCAACCTCGACTATAGCTGGTGAAGCGCTCAATATGGCGCGGCCAGTGATGTTGATGCCGTCCGCCTCGCGCCCTACGGCCTTCTCAACGGGCAGATCGAATATAGCTCGTCGGATCGTCGCTGGAAACTCGCCCTTTTCGGCACCAATCTAACCGACAAAGAATATCTGACCGGCGGCCTCAACCTCCTCGCGCTGGTCGGGGTCGTCCGATATGATATGGGGCGCCCGCGCGAACTCGGTGTGCGCGTCCGCTTCGCCTTCTAGAACCCGTATGCTCCATGGGCGCGCCCTGCAACGGCGCGCCTTCATTCTTGTCGCGCGCCGCCGATCTTCGGCCCCGCCATTGTCCTGCGCGCCTGCCATCATGGCTGTGTCACAAAGATTTACAAAGGCCGCAAACGCCGGTTGCGCAAGGGCACGATAACCGCTCCAGATATGAAGGAGGCGGTCATGCGGCCCAGCATTCACGACAGCGATTAGAACATTCAAGCGCCTTACGGCTGCGCCCCTCGATATCCCAGTTTCCGCTCGCGCGGGTCGTTGTCCCTTGCTCCTCCCCCTGGACGACCTGCGCCGACGCGATGCGGACCCCGACCCCTGTCCGCATCGCGTCCCCCATTTCCGAAAGGCCCCATCATGATCCATCGCTCTGTCGCGGTTGCGACGATGCTGCTTGCCAGCCTATCCTCCATGGCGGAGGCCACGCCGCCCCTCATCCTTTATCCCCAGCATCTTGGCGTCGAAACCGCGCGCTATGATCGCGGCCGCGCGACCATTTCGCTCCGGTCGCCGACTGCCACCATCGAAATTCGGCCCCTGCCGGTCGAAAAGGGGCAGGTCGCCTTCTCCGTGGCCGTGTTCAACCATGGCCCGCGCCCGGCCAATCTGGGTATCGAAAATATCGGGGCGATGGTGAACGGCGTTCCCATGCCGCTCCCCACCTATGCCCAACTCGCCGACGACGCGGAACGGCGGGCGCGCAATGCGAAGATCGGAACCGCGCTGTTCGCCGGCGTCCTGGCAGGTGTCGCCTCGACCGCCTCGAACGAGGGCACCTACTATCGCCATGTGCGCGGCCCAAGAGGCGGCTACACCCAAGCCATCCACTGGCAGGATGATACGCCCGCCATCATCGGCGCGACGGCGGCGGTGGTTGGCGGCGCGGTGGTGATCCGCGGCATCGATCGAAAGCTGGACTACACGCTGGCGCAACTGGGCACGCAGATCCTCCAGACCACCACGGTCGATCCAGACAGCAGTTTTGGCGGCATGGTCGTCCTGCCCTTGGGGCACCGGGCCACAAGCCCGGCCGATATCCGCGTCACCATTCGCTTCGACGGCAGGCCCTATACGTTCGCATTTCGGCTCGCCCTTGCGGGCATGGCCATCCCCGCCGATTTTCCCGCTACCACCAGAGCCGACACGATCGCTCCTGTCATTGCACCCCCAGCCGATATGGCGGGCGATCGGGGCGGCCGGTGATCGGCGGCCACCATCGTCTGGTTTTCTCGTAAAAGGCACAATCATGAAAATGCATCCGCCGATCCAGCCGGAGCCAGAAGCGCCGCTGATCGACAATATGTTCGCCCCAGAAATCCTCGCTGGTGGCCTGTCAGGTCTTTCGTTCGTCAACGGCATCGTGACCATCACGCTGGAAAATCCTCGAGCCGATCATGCCCGTCCCGATCCGGCATTGGAACGGGTGGTCGTCGGCAGGGTCGGCATGCCGGTCCCCGCGGCACAGTCTCTGCTCTGCGCCCTCTACCAGTTTATGAGCCAGCATCGCATCAACCCGCTGATGGCGGAAAGCGAACGCTATTCCCAATGAGCTATTTTCCTCTGTCCTTCCTCACGCGTGGCGCCTCGTCGCGGGACTTGGCACTGCACATGCCGCCGTGCGTTTATCGGCTGTCGATCCGTTGGCGTATTGAGGAAGATGCGCAAGCACCTGCCCAAAACACGTCATCTAGGGCATGCTAGACAACTTACACTGATGTCAGTAACGTGGCCTCGCAGCTGAGCTGGCTACTACCCATCCGCCAAACCTGACAGGAAAGATCAACCATGGATATCGAAATCCCCCACAACCTAGGCGCGAGCGAAGCCAAGCGCCGCATCGATGCGGGCCTGCCCAAATTGGAACAGCATATTCCAGGCGGAGGAACGGTGGATGCGACATGGACTTCCGAAACCATGCTGGACATGACGATCACCGCCATGGGCCAAAACGTGCCCGTCCATCTTGTCGTGGAAGAAGCCTTGGTGCGCGGCACCGTCTCTGTCCCGATGATGCTCAAAATGATGTCGGGCCCGATCTCCGATTTCATGAAAAGCAGCGCGCAAAAGATGCTCGACAAGCCAACCTGACGGTCGTCTGGCTAAAGAGAGCACTGCCTCGGTCCAGGCATTGTCCACACGAACTTCTCCCTGGACCGCCATCCCATTGATCGACCTCAGGGAACGATGCTCTGCTGCTCTGGCAGATTGGTCGTCAGTCGCGAACTAGGCTGCTGGCCTCAGAGAGCGATATGCATCGGGTATGGCCAGTTTCGTTTTGGTCGGCCGGCATCAATCGCATGAGTAGGCGCGAAGAAGCGTATCAGCGATCTGCCGCGCAGCCGGGCCAAGTTCCTCATCGGCGAGTTCGCCAGCGGTCCAGAAAGACAGCGCACCCCGGAACGCGAGCGCGAGTTGCGCGGGCAGGATTCGGCATACCTCATCCCGGCGGAGCGAAGTCAGCCCCGCGCCGTCGCCCAGGGCTTGTGCCCAAAGGGCGGTGGAGTTGGATCTGACTTCGCCCGACGCTACGCTGCCGGTTCCGATCCACGCCATCACCGCGCGGTTCACGATGGGCTCGTCGAGCATGACCGCGACGGCAATGTCGACGGCAATCGCTACACGATCGGCGGCATGCGGCGGCTGTGGCGACGCGTCCAAGCGCGTCAACATAGCGTCGATCCGTCGCGCCGACAGTGCGTGCATGATGGCTGGCTTGCTGCCGAACTGATTGAATGGCGTCGCGAAGCTGACCCCGGCTTCGCAGGCAAGGTCACGCATCGAGAACTCTGCCCTGCCATCGCGCAGGAGGCGCTCTGCCGCATCGATTACGCGCTGGCGCACCGGCTCACCCCTGCGCTTCTTCCCTGTTTCCATCTTGTTTTCACTCATCAGTTATATATATCATGATATAATTATTTGCACTGTAGGAGTGTATGCGTGACAGACGATAGCCAGAAAGTCTTTCTCATCAGTGGCGTCGGCTCCGGGCTGGGCCGAGCCTTTGCCGCAGGTGCCTTAACGGCCGGCCACCAAGTTATCGGGACGGTGCGACGTCAGGAAGACGCAGACGCCTTCGCTTCACTCGCGCCGGACCGCGCAAGCCCGCTGCTGCTTGACGTGACAGACTTTGCCTCCATCCCTGAGGTAGTGGCCGCGGCCGAGCGCGATGTCGGTCCTGTCGATGTGCTGGTAAACAACGCTGGCTACGGCCATGAAGGCGTGCTTGAGGAATCGTCGATGGACGATCTCCAGCGGCAGTTTGCCGCGAATGTGTTCGGTCCGGTGGCGATGATGCAGGCGGTTTTGCCAGGCATGCGTAAACGTCGTCGCGGGCATATCGTCAATGTCACCTCCATGGGCGGGTTCATCACCATGCCGGGGATCAGCTTCTATTGCGGCAGCAAGTTCGCGCTGGAGGGGATTTCCGAAGCGCTGGGCAAGGAGGTCGCGGCATTTGGCATACGCGTCACGACGCTGGCACCCGGTCAGTTTCGCACCGACTGGGCTGGGCGCTCGATGGATCGGACGCCGCGTAGCATCGCGGATTACGACGCGGTGATGGACCCCATAAGGGCTGCGCGGCATGCCAAGAGCGGCAACCAGCCGAACGATCCGGCCAAGGCGGCCCAAGCGTTGCTGGCAATCGTTGAGGAGAAGAATCCACCGGTTAGGTTGTTTCTGGGCGAAGATGCGGTTGAACTGGTGGAGCAGAAACTCGGCGATATGCGTACGGAAGTTATTCGATGGGAGGCACTTTCTCGATCGACCGGATTCGATACCTTTTGAGGCTGCCGAAAAGATTCCAATTCGCGGAAGGAATCTGGGGGCCAAAGCGCCAGATATATGGCGGGTCGCTGCCATACCGATTTCGTGAAGTAGGCGGCAGGTTTTAGCAAAACTTGCCGCTCACAGCGCCGTTACGGAACGTCGTAGTGTGGTCGGTAGCTGCCGTGCCCGGCAACAGCCCGCGAGAGCAGCTCTCCTAGGTTGATTGCCTCACCGCTGCCTGTCCCCAACCGACCTATCTTACGTCCCGACTGTCCTGACAGAAGGTCATCGCCTTCACATCAAAGTAACACGGTCAGGACTCGAACTTAACGTCCAAGTAAATCCAGCCTTTTCCACGAATAAAGAATGTGCTATAGGGGGCTCCGGCGATCAAAAGGATCAATGATTCTGCTTGTCAGATCAGTTGCTTGACTGAACGCCAGTCAAGCTCTTCTGGCACCATTCCCATTTCCGGCCCTTTCAGCGTGTCCAACATACCGAAAGGTAAGGTCGGAATTGCGGTTCTAAAGCCTTCATTTCGCGCATAGGTAAGCCGGTCGGCAAAGGTCAGTTTCAGGACTGCCCGTTTGTCCTCAATGCGGTCAGACACCCATAGTTTTTGCGGGTTTGCGAGATAATCGAGGGCGGTTCTAAAAAGTTCGTCAAAGCTGCCGCGTGAGCCTCGCGGGTTGGCCTGTTCATCGACCAAAAGGGCGCGTTTGCGATCAAGCGCCTGAATGCGCTTCTCATAGGTTTCGACAAGGGCAGGGCTGTTCGCCTCGACCACCCGATCAACAAGCTGCTCGATGCTCTGCGAGATTTTGGCCAGCTCTGCCTTGATGATCTTCGCCGATTCCCTGACGCGGCTCGCCTGAGAATCCCACATGTCTTGAAGCATATGATGAGCGACTCTGATCAATCCCGGAGTTGGCGTCATCTGGGTAAGCAGCCGCTCGAACTCATCCTCGACGACCTGACGGCGGATCGACTTGCCGTATTCGGTGCATCCTTTTCGCTGGCAGAGATAGTATGCGTGACGTGCTCCCGAACGGCTCGTGGAGAAGCAACCCATCAAAGGGTTGCCGCAGACGCAGTTAATAAAACCACGAAGCGGAAACTCCTTTTTCAGATCGCTCCGAGCGGGCGCTTTCGCACGGCCGGAAACGCGATCAAGGATGCGTTGATGCGTCGCAAGGATGATAAGCGCTGGATGCCGCGCAGGGACCATATGCAGGTCCCATTCGGGAGCGGTGATGTATCCGGCGTAAGTTGGACGCTTCAGGATTTCCATGGTCGCGTTACGCCCGAGAGAAGCTCGGCGGTGCTCCGGGAAGGAGGGATGCTCTTTGAAAAATTGCTGCACTTCTGTCGCGGTTTCAAACAGCCCAGAGGCATAACCTTCCAAGCCCTCGCGGATGATCGACGCGACAGGCTCGTCGAGGACGAGGATTTTACCCTCGCTCCTAGTCAGCTCATATTTGTACCCAATGGGACGCCGCAGACAATAATAGCCGTTCTGCGTCCGGGCCCGCATCCGGCTGACTGTCTGCCGCGCGTTAGTCCGCCGATGATGCTAGTTGAACGATGCCTGGATATTCTCCGACAACTCGCGTTCGGGATCGTCGCCGATTTCAAGCGTGGGAGATTCGAGAACGCCGCCTGCTTCAGCTATCGCTTTACGGAGAGCCAAGTGGACGTAGAGATCACGCGCCAAGCGCGCGAGATCGTAGATGATGACGACGTAGGGTTCCTTCTGCTTGCGCAGGAAAGTGAGCATGTCATCCATACCGGGGCGCTTGAGCACTTTGCCGGTTATATCGTCCTCAAAGACGCGGACGAATTCATAGCCGCGCCGCTGGGCATATTCCCGCGCTGTGGTCGCTCGCCCGACGATCCCATGACCGTTCAGCTTTTGGTCGGCCCTGGAGACGCGGCAGTAAGCAATGCATTTTTGTAGATTGGTAGAAGGTTTCATAGGCGGCTCTTTCTCGCTGCCTCTCCTGTGGCGGCGTCATTGTGATCTGCCCCCTGCTGAGTGGCCCAAAGACTATGATAGTCTGGACCACGAAAGGGACGATGAATGCCGAGCAAGAAGCACAAGCTGGAAGAGATTATCGGCAAGCTGCGTGAAGTTGAGATTGTGCTGGCACAGGGAGCGAGCACGGCCGAAGCCTGCCGCCGGATCGCGGTCAGCGAGCAGACCTATTATCGCTGGCGGAAGGAATATGGCGGCCTGAAGACCGATCAGGCGCGGCGGATGAAGGATCTGGAGAAAGAGAACCAGCGTCTTCGCCGGGCGATCTCGGACCTGACGCTGGACAAGCTGATCCTGCAGGAGGCGGCCAAGGGAAACTTCTAAGCCCCGCGCGGCGGCGACGCTGCATTGATCATGTGCGACGAGAGTTTCCGGTATCCGAGCGACGGATATGCCGGGTGCTGGGTCAGCATCGATCGACGCAGCGCAAGGTGCCGCGCGGGGCGGATGACGAGCAGGCGCTGACGGAGGACATCATCGCACTGGCAAAGCAATA
>NZ_DJDV01000009.1:0-7474 GCF_002431195.1 Sphingobium sp. UBA5915
GCACAAAACCGTTACAAGTCCAAACAGCCTGCTGATCAACCGTCCCCAGATCGAATTCAGTGCGCGCGATCGCTTCGACAGGTGGATGCATGAGGAGGTGCTGGAGCCGCTCAAACATACCGAGCCCAGGATCTACGGCTGGCTGATCGATCATCTGCGGCAGTTCATCATGATGTTTGCGGAAGATGTGATCGGCGATGACTGAGGACGACGTGCCGCTCACGCGCCGCGAATCGCTGTCGCTCTTCCCCGAGGCGATCCTGTGGGATGTTGTCGAGGACGATCAGTTCCGCGACGTGCTGGGCGTCAAGCTGGACGGCGTGATTGTCTTCGACGGCGACAAGGCGCGGTTCGGTCGCGCCACGTTCTTCGACGCGATCCGCGAAGTGTACCGCAGTGGTGATGCGTCCGCGACAGTGAAAGATGCCGACGGCGGCGAATGGTGGATCGAGCCCGGCGAAGACGGCGAGCGCAATATCCTGAGAGTTCGGAACGTCTAGGCGAGCTTTCAGCTTCATGGCTTTGTCGCACTGCATCAAGACGCGGAATCCCGCCTTGACGAATTCGACGCCGCGCTCGCTTTTGCCGGGCTCGGTCCCGACGCCTTGGCTGAATGGCGCGAACGATTTACAGGGCGGCCTCTCCGCAACGAGGAGCTTCGTCACCTCGACGCAGCGCTCGACCATACGCCGCTCGAGATCGGCCGAAAGATCGAACAGCAATTCAGCGGTCTGACCGGCAAGACTGAGACGTTGGTGCCCGCCGACCGCGACTATTACGAGAACCTCATCGGCAAGGGTGTAGCAGCTTCAGTCCCGCACCTCGCCGCAGAAGTCCTAGCGCCGCATATCAATCGGCAGCTTGCGCTCCATGACCCCGCCGCCACCCGTCTGACCTTGCTGCTTGCCAGCCACTCGTGGGTTCTCGCTGCGAGCGACATCGCGACGCTCGCGTAGAGCGAGCTGGTGGTGCTGCTGGAATGGGCCGCCAGCTCCGGCGATCTGCTCTCACGCATCGGTGCGATCAAAGCAGGGTTGTCTGCTCTACTGCGAATTCCTTCGCTCGAGCCGACCATCCTAGCGCTTGTGACCTCGACCCGATGGATGTCGAAGGAAAACTGCATTTCCTGATGGGCATCCTGCTATATGTCGGGGGAGACATCAGCCGTACCGGTGTGTTGGCCGACCTGCCGCCATTCCAGCGACGCCTTGCGATCTTCGCGCAAGCGGCCCTGTTCAAGCGGCACGCATATGGTCATGCCGGCGTCGAGCATTTCACGAAATGGGCGATTGAGCAGCGCGGACGGCGTTCCTATTATCAGACCCTGAGCGAATTACGTGAGGAGCCGCGCTGGGTCGCGGATTACTGCACGCCGGATCAGCTCAAGGCGGAATTTCTCGGACGGGTCTAAAACGCTGCTTCGACATATCGTGACAATGTCCCCGCGGGCCCGCTCTATGACCTGCTGTTCGGCGATGGCGACGCAGCATGGTCTTCCCCGGCAGTTCTCTGCCCGGGCCGCTCGATGGGCGTACGGGCGGCGAGACACTGACAATGCCGGCGGAATGGGACGCAATCCTTGGAGAGGCGCTGGCGCCGCAAGATTTCAGCCCGAGGAGCGTCACCGCGCTTATCAATCTGTGCGGCTTGTTCTCGATCAGCGACGATCGCGTCGAGCGAGCGGTCGAGCTGATGCGGTTCGCCGGGCACCGGTTCGACGGCGATGTTGACCAGGAAATGCGCGAGAATATTTTCACCGGACTTGCCGGTGTCACGAGGGCAAACCGCAATACGGCACTGGCGGACGAGCTCAGGGTCATGGTCCGCAAGAACCGGATCGATTTCGCACATCCGCCCAAAGCACAGCGCGAATTCTTGATCGCGATCGCCGCCGCAGCCGCCCATACGGATTTCGACGGCTGGTCCGCCTATCTCGGCAAATGGGCGGACGAACTGGCGTTCAGCGTTTTGGACAAGCAGGATGCCGATCACCTGCTTGCCGGCATGGAACTTCTGTCGATCATCGAACCGAGACCCCGGCGATACCTTGGCTGCGCTGCAGGCGTGGCTTGCAACGTAACTAGCACATGCTTAGCGCATCAGGTTGACCTGAAAGATATATGGGGGTGCTTCGTTAACGAGTGCTTGAATGTATGGCAGCTCTCGATGAGCTGATCAGATGCGGGGGGTGACCGATATATCGACGGTTCCAGCCAAACCTGGCAAAATGGTCGGCTTCTGCCATTTCCGCTTGACGTTGTGATCTCTACGATTGCAGTGCCTCAGGCCGCTAGGCTCGGTGACCAGAAGAACATATCGACGCGGGCGCCGAACTCGCGCCGCAGCGCCCCGATCGAACGCGGCCGAGCGGCGTTGGCGATGCCGGCGTGCAGCGAAAGCAGCCCGAGATAGATGTCAAGGATATGGTGCTCGAGACTGCGGAATGCGCGCATGACCTCGCCATCCCGCGGTGCGTCGCCATGGACGACCGCGTTGCGCCAGCGATAGGCTTCCCGCACAGCGTCGTAGATTCGGCAATATGCCTCGGGATCACCGCTGCCCCCCGTGCATCCGCAGCGATGCGACAGGTTGTGCGCCTTGTCCTTGTCGCCGACCAGGGTGAGCGCCTCAAGCGCCGCGACCAACCGCACCAGCCGGATCGGGTGATGCGGCTCGGCATAGGCTTCCGAAATGAGCCGATTGAAGTAGGTGAGTCTCTCGAGCAGCGCATCGGGCTTGCCGTCCTGCACGGTGTGCCAGGTGACGACGTCGCTGAGCAGACGCGCGAAATGGCCGAGATGGCGATTGAAGGGCTCGGTCCAGCCGTCCTCCAAGTGCGAGCCGCCGCCGCCCAAGGACGTCGACAGGCAAATATGTCCGTCCGAGGTGAGCCGCATCGCCGAGCGGGTCTCCTGCCAGAGGTATCCATCGCCGATCCGGACATCGTCCATCGCGTCGTATCCAAAGAACATGCGGATCAGGTTGAGCAGGCATTCCGCGGCGTCGCGTGCCACCGGCCAAGCCATGCGCTCCTCGTGTCCCGCAATCTCCACGGTGATGAAGTGGTCGAAGGATTGCGCGTGCCTTTTCCAGTCGTCGCCGAGGCGCCGCGCCCACTCGTCGTCGGGCGCGTCGTGCCGGGCCCAGGCATCCGCCAACTCTGCCTCGAGGACCGGCCGCGCCACGATGCGCGCGGCGCCGACGCGGAAGTCGGTTTCCTTCGCGCGGTGGGCGAACACGACGGGAAACAGATAGAGGCCGTCGTCACGCGGATGCGCGGCGAGGAAGGTGCGTGCTTTCTCGACGATGGCATGCTCGGGCAGCCGGCGGGTCTTAAGCGCTTTGGGGAGGTGCTCGGAGAGGCCGCGGAGCAGCGCCTTGCGCGCGGTCTGCCGCGAGAGTTTGGCGGCCAGGCCTTCGCGTAAAAGCAGCGTTTTCGCGGCGGCATCAAGGTGCGAATTGCCGGCCTTGCTGACGCAATTCGCGCGATCCATGCCTTCCAGCAACACGATCTCCCTCAGGAACGCGCTGTCGCCACGGCCGGCGCGTTCCTGCACCATCACCGTCGTCGCCTGCCATTCGTCGAGAAAGGCGCTGACGTGCTGTGCTGCGGACTTCGTTGACATGTGGCACGGGCTAGCACGCTTCGACATTAGCGGCGGGCAAAATACGCGAGCAACCGTGTCTTCGTTAATCGCGGCCGAAATCAGTCAATCTGGCGCACCCATTAATCGATGAACGTAAGGCAAGTTTTAAAGGCCTCAGCTTCAGCCTTGGATGGCAGCTATGTGGGCGATTGCTGGCGTGATCATCGGCTTGGATCGGCAGCTTCGCGCCTCATTCCGGATGTTTGCGGATGGCCGTCGTGATCCCGGAACTGCCTCTTCCATGATGGTGAGCAGACGGCCACTGTTGAATGACGCCGGGCCGGTGGAAAGACGGCTATTTGAGCTGCCGATACTTTCGCGTTAACGCGTCAACAAGAGGCGATGATTTCCTATCGAACCTCATTCCGAGTGCCTGGCCATGAAGTCGAGGATCAGCCCCGCGATCTCGTTGGTCTTCTCGTCGAGCGCAAAATGGCCCGCGTCGAGCAGGTGAATTTCCGCGTCAGGCACGTCTTTCTTAAATGCTGCGCCGCCGGCGGCGATGAAGGAAGGGTCATTGGCCCCCCACACAACCAGAGTCGGCGGCTGATGCTCGCGGAGCCAGGCCTGCCACTGCGGGTAGGCCGCGACATTGGTCCGATAATCATAAAGCAACGCCGACTGGATCGCGCGCTGGCCGGGTTTTGCAAGGTGCGCAAACTCGTTCAACCAGGCTTCCGGATTGTAGCGCTCGGGATGCTTTGTGCCCGCTGTATGACGTTGCATCGTGCTCTCGAAAGACAGCAAAGTGTCGACAATCTCCGGGTGGCCTTCCCGATCAGCCCAGAATTCAGCAATGCCGGGCCATTTCGCGCCCAAGCCTTCTTCATAAGCATTGCCGTTCTGGGTTATTAATGCTTCCAGTCGCGTTGGACGCGCCAGTATCATCCGGAAGCCTACCGGAGCGCCGTAATCGTGAATGTACAGACTGTAACGCTCGATCTTGAGACGTGCCAACAGGTCATCCATCACCTTCGCGAGATGATCGAACGTGTAGGGAAAGGCGGTCGGATCAGGTGCGTCGCTTTGCCCGAAGCCCGGGTAATCCGGCGCAATGACGTGATATCGAGTGGCCAGCAGCGGGATCAGCGCTTCGTACTGGCGCGATGACGTCGGAAAACCATGCAGCAGGACGATTGTCGGCGCATCTTTCGGTCCCGCCTCGCGATAAAAAATCCCGACGCCGTCGATCTGCATCCTGTGATAGGTCATAGTTGAACTGGAAGACGCCTGTAGAGCGGCACAAACTGTTGCTGGGAATATGTTGAATAGGGCAGCGGTGGCCGTCACGCTGATCAGCCAGCTCTTTCCCCGCAGAAGCAGATGACAAATCATGAGAAAATCCTCGCTCGCGCCAATGTCGGTCTTTCCGCAACCAGCGATCCGGGGGAGCCTTCGGGGAAGCTGGGCACGAAGGAAATGCGGAAACGGGGTCATGGCTGGGTGTTCGTCAGGAGAGCCTTGTCGGTTACATCAATGACACTGGGGGGTCAGTATTCCCGCAGAAGCTGCCGGGCAGTGGCGTTCTGACCACGGGGCGTTTCGGGCCCTGACCGGACCCAGCGGAGGAGAAAACCCTTGAGAGCGCGTTCGATCGATCGCGTACAAGTACCCTTCCAGAACGCAGAAACCATGATGCAGTTGGACGAAAATGGAACGAAGCGGGTGTATCGGCGGCGCTTAGCGAGTGGCGTGAAGCGGTTCTCACTAGAATCGATGGCTGCCAGGAGTGCTGGCACTCAGCTCACTATTTAGGCAATGACTTTTGCTGGCGACAGTCGGTGACTTCATCGCGTATGGAACAGCTCTAGCATTTGCTATGCCATTGGTCGTACTCGTCGCTATCTACACCACCGGCGATTGTCTTTGGTGGAATGACCGCTCCCCACAATAATCCTGCGATGCACGCGCCCGGGCGGCCTGATACCCGCCATTTGTTGTTCAATGTCCGCATGAACATATGGCATCTGTGGACGCCCTTTCGGATGCAAGCAGTAAATCGGGGTATGTTGGCACGTAGTCGGATGCTGTCATCTGTCCGGCCTTGATGAGCAGCGCCATTAGCTGCGGGCCAGTATGGGAGTTCGCGGACTGGATCCATTACAGGTTTACGCGCTTGGCTAGCGCTCTGCCATTCCCTGGTTCTTCCAGCCCCGTCTCGCCGACTGTTGTGCCATACCCTCCTTCGACCACCTACGTCCCCGACGCCTCTGACCGCAGTCTTGGCTTACGCCGCGACAGCTGTCGGAGCTCTGTAATTTTCCTTTCTGGTGAGTAGCGCCCAGACCATGCGCGCCATCTTGTTGGCGAGGGTTACCGAGACGAGCATGCGCGGCTTGCGCGCCAGCATCCGCTCAAGCCACGAGCCGGCAGGCGCGCCAAACCGGCATGCCTGGCGTACCATTGAGCTGCCGCCGATGATCAATAGTCGTCTGATCGTCCGCTCGCCCATCTTCGATATGCTGCCGAGCCGCTGTTTGCCGCCGGTCGAGTGCTGACGGGGGGCGAGGCCAAGCCAAGCCGCGAAGTCGCGGCCCTTACGGAACGTCTCGACCGACGGGGCCAGTGCGATGATGGCGGTCGCCGCGATAGGACCGATCCCCGGAATGGTCATTAGCTGCTTGGCTGCTTCATCCTTTTTGGCACGCCGTGCGATCTCACGGTCCAGCACGGCAACCTGCATGTCGAGATCGGCCAGCATGTCGACCATGAGCTTTGAGGTGGTCCCGCCTTCTTGGACAGTTTGGCGGCTGAGTTAAGCTAATCCCGGTTGTCGTTCATGCCCCCCATGATCTGATTGCCCGATCCGCCGATAGGCCTCGGTCGGGGTTCGCCCGGCCAGGCCCGAGTGTGGGCGCTGGGTGTTGTAATAGGTGATCCACCGGCCAAGGCCAGCCTTCAGCTCCGAGCCGGTCTCGAAAGCATGGAGGTAGACGCACTCGTACTTCAGGGAACGCCAGAGGCGCTCGATGAAGACATTGTCCATCCACCGCCCCCGGCCATCCATGCTGATCCGCACCTCGGCCTCGCGCAGCACGCTGGTGAAGGCGAAGCTCGTGAACTGGCTGCCCTGGTCGGTGTTGAAGATCTCCGGCTTGCCGAAGCGCGCCAGTGCTTCCTCCAGCGCCGCGACGCAGAACCCGGCGTCCATGGTGTTCAACAGCCGCCAGGCCAGGACCTTGCGGGTTGCCCAGCCCATGATCGCAACCAGGTAAAGGAACCCGCGACGCATCGGGATATAGGTCACGTCGGCGCACCAGACATGATTGGGCCGTTCGATCGCCAGCTTGCGTAGCAGATAGGGATAGACCCGGTGCTGCGGGTGTGGATCACTGGTGCGGGGCCGCTGGTAGATCGGTGACAGGCCCATCTTCGCCATCAGGCGCCGTGCCCGCCGTCGCCCGACTTCGTGGCCAGCACGCCGCAGGTGCCGCGCCATCTGGCGGCTGCCATACCACGGGCAGTCCAGGAACGTCGCGTCGATCACCGTCATCAGCGCCAGCGTCTCGTCCGTTTCCGGCACCGGCGCGTAGTAATACGACGAGCGACTGATCCCCAGAAGACGGCACTGCGCCGAGATCGACAGACGGTGGTGAGCAGGCTCGATCATCGCCCGCCTCCGGTCCACGTTCATCGACCGAAGGCTTTCGCTAAAAAATCCCGCTCCACGATCAGTTGCCCGATCTTGGCGTGCAGCTTTTCCACCTCGCTCTCGCTGACGGCCTTGGCCGCATCACCGGCCCCGGAGAACGTGCTCGTCATCCCCTCGATCGCCTGGCGCTTCCAGGCCGCGATCATCGTATGGTTGATCTGCCCCCACCGAGTGG
>NZ_DJDV01000092.1:0-264 GCF_002431195.1 Sphingobium sp. UBA5915
CGGCCGATGGCCGATGGCGTGGAGATCCGCGCCGCCGACCTGTTCCTGCCGGGCGAAGCGCTGCTGAGCGCGCGAGGGGAGGCGCAGATTGCCGCCCTTGCGCGCCGCTTCGCCAGTGCGCCGGCGGTGGAAATCCGCAGCCATGGTGCGGACGCCCGCCACGAGCGGTTCGACGAATGGGATCTGGCCGCCGCGCGACTGGGCGCGGTTGCGCGGGCGTTGCAGGCGCGCGGGCTGGTCCGCGACCGGCTGCTAATCCGGGGC
>NZ_DJDV01000092.1:512-17323 GCF_002431195.1 Sphingobium sp. UBA5915
CGACCGGCTGCTAATCCGGGGCCTGGACCAGGCGGACGGGCAGGCGGGGCAGGGGCAATGGATCCGCGTCGCCCCCGGCAGCAAAGCCGCGGGTTGAACCGACTGGCACGAAAATTGCGTATTCGACTGGCAGAAACTTTAGTCCTGACAGGAGACTGCCGTGCTTCGCCTTTCGTTCCTCCTCTCCGCCATCGCCGCGCTCGCCACCGTGCAGCCCGCGCTGGCGCAGCAGACGTTCGAAAATCTCGATCGCATCGACAGCCTCGTCGCGATGACCGTCGGCGCCGATATGGGTGAGCCGGGCGGTCCGGCCGCACCTGTCGATCGCCGGCTGCGCCTGGCGTCCTGTCCCAGCACCCCCACGGTCGAAGGCCCGGTGTTCGGCGCTGCGATGGTCAAGTGCGAGGCACTGGGCTGGCGCATCCGCGTGCCGCTGGTCAAGGGTGTCGCCGCCGCCAGCTATGGCCCCGTGCCCGGTTCCAATCCACGCGCTGCGCCGTCGAACGGCTTTACCCGCGCCGCTATCGCCGCCGCGCCCAGGGAAGATGTGGTGCGCAAGGGCGATCCGGTGCAGCTGATGGCCGGCAATGCCAGTTTCAGCGTGTCGCGCATGATGATCGCGGACGAAGGCGGAGCGGTCGGCGATACGATCCGCGTGCGCGAAGACCGCAAAAGTCCGCCGGTTTTCGCCCAGATCGTCGAAATGGGCATGGTGCGCATTCCAGGATTTAATGATTTTTGAACTTGTCCGTTATAAGGGTCAAAGGACGAGTGAAGGATTAAGATCATGATCAACTCTGTTGGACAGAGCATCGGCAATGCGATCGGCGCGACCAGCCTGCGGGAAAGCGGCAAGACGCGCGCTGCCGCGCCAACCGGTTCCGTGCCGGCGTCGGCAGCGGCGGACGTTGCCAGCCCCGCTGCCCGCATGGCGGCCGAAGGCGCGCCGGTGGACATGGACAAGATTGCCGCGATCAAGAGCGCGATCGCGTCGGGCAATTATCCGGTGAACGCGGATGCGATCGCCGAACGCATGCTCGAACTCGATTTGCCCCAGAAATAAGGATCTGCCGCCATGCCGCTCGGCCTTGCCGCCCTCGATGATCTGTTCGCAGCATTTGACGGCCTGCGCGACGCGCTGACCGGCAGTGACGTGTCGGCGATCGAGCAGGCGAGCGACCGGGTCAGCCGCGCCGCCGCCGGGGTGCGCGCCATCGGCGCCTGGCGGTCCGACCCGGCGGTAGTGGAGCGGATCAGCGCGATGCTGCCGCTGATCGAAAGCGCGCGGGTGCGCGTCAATCTGCTGGCCGATCATGCGAGCCAGCGCCTGTCCATCCTGGCGTCGCACGGCGCGCGCGCCGCGCCACTGACCTACGGCCGCTGAAAAATTTTCTGCGTTAAACCTAAAGCGGCGCCTTCGGGCGCCGTTTTTCGTTGCGGGGCGGACAAATTCCTGCCTGCGCGTTAACCAAATCTTGGCACAAGCCTTGCTCTAATGTCCTCGCTAGCAATTGGGGATTTAGAGCATCGTGTCGGCATTCGCAGACATTTCGGCAACTTCCGGATCGACCGGCAATCGCGTGACCAACGCGATCGCCATGGCGAGCCGGCGCACGGGTGTCGATTTCAGCTATCTGCTGGGGCAGGCGAAGATCGAATCGAGCCTCAATCCGACGGCGCGCGCCACCACCTCCTCCGCCACCGGCCTTTATCAGTTCATCGACCAGAGCTGGCTTGCCGTCATCGACAAGCATGGCAGCGAATATGGGCTGGGCTGGGCGTCGGACGCGATCAGCCAGGGCAGCAACGGCCGCTATCATGTGTCCGACCCGCGATTGCGCCAGCAGATTCTCGATCTGCGCAAGCATCCCGAAACCGCCTCGGTGATGGCCGCGCAGCATGCCGCCGACAATAAGGCCTATCTGGAATCGAAGTTGGGCCGGGAGGCTGAGCCGGTCGATCTCTATCTCGCGCATTTCCTGGGGGTGGGCGGGGCGACCAAATTCCTGTCGGTCCATGACCGCGCGCCCGAGGCGAGCGCCGCCTCGCTCTTCCCGTCCGCCGCGCGCGCTAACCGCTCGATCTTTTACGACCGGTCCGGCAATGCGCGCAGCTTTTCGGAAATTCGCGACCGTTTCGCCGCCAAGTTGCAGAAAAGCTCCGACAGCCTGGGCGGCCCGGTCCAATATGCCGACGCCTCCAGCGCCGCCGCCAGCCTGCCGAGTGGCGCACGGACCGTCCAGCCCGCCGATTATGTGCGGATCGAAACCCAGCGCCTCAGCCAGCAGCCCGACGTCACCGTCCGGCCGCAGCCGCAGACGGCGCGTCTTGCCTATCTCATGCTTGCCACCCTCGGAAGGTAACGGCCGACCATGTCCCCTGCCCAAGTCAAAGCGAAGATCTGGATGAGCGCCGTCAAGGGCGCGGTGCTGCCCTTCGCGACCCTGATGGTGGTCCTGTTCATGATGGTGCCGGTCCCGGCGGTCATGCTGGACATCGGCTTCATCACCAACATCATGATCTCGCTCGCTGTGCTGATGGTGGCGCTGAACGCCGCCAAGCCGCTCGATTTCTCGAGCTTCCCGACGGTCCTTCTGTTTGCGACTTTGCTGCGCCTGGCGCTCAACGTCGCCTCGACCCGCGTGGTGCTGGTGTCGGGGCATGAAGGCGCGGACGCGGCGGGGCAGGTAATCGAGGCGTTCGGCCACTTCCTGATCGGCGGCGATTATGTGGTGGGCATCTTCGTCTTCGCCATCCTGATGATCATCAACCTGGTCGTCATCACCAAGGGCGCGGGCCGCGTGTCCGAAGTGTCGGCGCGCTTCACCCTGGACGCCCTGCCGGGCAAGCAGATGGCGATCGACGCCGATTTGAATGCGGGCCTGCTGACCCCGGAAGAGGCCAAGATCCGCCGCGCCGAAGTCGCGACCGAGGCGGATTTCTACGGGTCGATGGACGGCGCCAGCAAGTTTGTGAAGGGTGACGCGGTTGCGGGCATCCTGATCCTGGTCATCAACATCATCGGCGGCATCATATTGGGTGTGGTCAGCCATGGCCTGGCCATTGGCGAGGCTGCGCAGACCTACATCATCCTGGCGATCGGCGACGCGCTGGTGGCGCAGATTCCCGCGCTGCTGCTCTCGATCGCGGCGGCATCCATCGTCACCCGCGTCAAGAGCGAGCAGGATCTGTCGGGTCAGGTCGCCAGCCAGTTCGGGTCGGGTCGGGCCTGGGTGCCGGTCGCTGCGATCCTGGGCTTCCTGGGCATCCTGCCGGGCATGCCGCACATGATCATCCTGCCGGCCGCTGCCGTTGCCGGCGGTATCGCGTGGCAGCTGCGCAAGGCGAGCCAGAAAAAGGCCGCCGAACCCGCGCCGCCACCGCCCGCGCCCAACCCCGCGCTTATCGAATGGGACGACGTGTCGGACGGCGCGATCCTGGGGCTGGAGATTGGCTATGGCCTGATTTCGCTGGTGGACGAGCGCAAGGGCGCGCCGCTCATGGC
Organism: Sphingobium sp. UBA5915; assembly: GCF_002431195.1. Classification (NCBI taxonomy): domain Bacteria; kingdom Pseudomonadati; phylum Pseudomonadota; class Alphaproteobacteria; order Sphingomonadales; family Sphingobiaceae; genus Sphingobium; species Sphingobium sp. UBA5915. The sequence goes on from NZ_DJDV01000092.1 coordinate 4,018, forward strand.
CCGCATTACCGGCATCCGTCGCCAGCTGTCCAAGGAACTGGGCTTCGTCGTGCCGATGGTCCGCGTGAAGGACAATCTGGCGCTGGAGCCGAACCAGTATCGCATCACCATCGCCGGCGTCGTCGTTGGCGAGGACGAAATCTGGCCCGATGACCTGCTGGCGCTCGACAGCGGCGCGCTGGAAGGCACCGTCACCGGCCGACCGGCCAAGGACCCGACCTTTGGCCTCGACGCGGTTTGGATTTCGCAGGCCAAGCGCAGCGAGGCGGTGGTCGCGGGCTATACTGTGGTCGATCCGCCGACGGTGGTCGCGACGCATCTCAACCAGTTGATCGCGATGAACGCGGCCGAAATGTTCGGCCTGGACGAAGCGCGCAAGCTGCTCGACAATCTCAAGGATGTCGCGCCGCAACTGGTCGATGGGCTGACGCCGGGCCTGCTGAACCTCACGCAGATCAGCGCGCTGTGCCGCGCACTGCTGAGCGAAGGCATCGCGCTCAAGGATTTCCGCCGCATCTGCGAGGCGATGGTCGATGGCGGTCGCCCCGACATGAGCCACGAGCAGCTGGTCGAATCGGTGCGCCAGCGCATCGGCGCGCTCATCATCCAAGGGCTGGTGCCGGTGAAGATGCCGCTGCCGGTCATTACGCTGGACGGCGAGCTGGAAGCGATGCTGGCGCAGGCGATGCGCGTCGCAGGCGATGCCCGCCATCCGATCGAGCCGAGCCTTGCCAACCGCATCGTGGAGCAGGTGGTGAACGCCGCCCGCCCGATGCTGGGCCAGGCGCGCACTTTCGCCATCGTCACATCACCTGTTGCGCGGCGCGCGCTCGCGCGCCTGTTCAAGCCGCATTTGCCCGAAACGCCGGTCCTGTCCTTCCTGGAAATTCCCGACGGTAAGGGTGTGGAAGTGGTTGCGGTGGTAGGCAATGAGTCGCGGCCAACGCCCCGTCATGATCCGCTGCCCCGGCCGGATCAGATGCGCGAACGCGTGGCTTGAGGAAACTGGGACTAGGTCATGTATATGAACAAGATCGCGGTTGGCGCCCATACCTACGGCAAGCCGGGCGAGCATAGCCCCGAGCGGCTGGCCCGCCAATATATGCCGCTGGTGCGCAAGATCGCCTGGCATGTCCATGGGCGGGTTTCGACCGCCATCGAGGTCGAGGATCTGCTTCAGATCGGCATGGTCGCGCTGGTCGAGGCCGCCAACAGTTTCGAGGATCGCGGGCTTGGCTTTGCCGCCTATGCGCAACTGCGCGTGCGCGGCGCGATGATCGACCATCTGCGGCGGCAGGCAACGCTTTGCCGGTCGGCAATGGCGAGGCGGAAAGAAATTGCCGGGGTCCGCAATCGGCTGGAGCAGCAGCTGGGCCGGTTGCCGACCGAGGCGGAAATGTCGAGCGAGATGGGGCTGGAGCCGGCCGCCTATCGCGAGGCCGCCGACAGCGTCGAAATGGTCCAGCATACCAGCATGGACGAAGTCTATTCCGACCAGTCCATGTGGTTCGCCGATGTCGAGGACCGCGCCGACCAGGTGCTGGAGCGCGAATCGCTGAAAAAGGCGCTGGCCGCCTGCATCAGCGAACTGCCCCAGCGCGAGGCGATGGTGCTGCAACTCTATTTCGTCGAGGAAATGAACCTGGAGGAAATCGGCCAGACGCTGGACATCGGCGCGGCGCGCGTGTGCCAGATCAAGAAGGCCGCGCTCGACAAGCTGCGCGAGAAACTGCGCGATTGGGACGAGTGACGGGCGCAGCGTAGCCCGCTATCAGTCGGGGCGCGTTTTTGACTATTCGTCGTTGGCCGCGATCGCGCGGCGCTTTTCGCCATTGGGCCAGCGGAAACGCAGAGGGCGATAGCTTTGCGTTCGCCACCATGGGTCGGCGACCTGGAACAGACCGCTTCTTTCCGCCCGTGCGCCCAAATCCTTGCGCGCGGTAATCGCCGCAAGCAAGGGCGCTGCAAACAGGCCCGCGACCACTGGCAGGGTCCAGCCGACCGCGCCCGCCTCCACCGCCAGCCAGGTCAGGCCGACGCCCAGCAAGATATGCCATTTGAACAGCCAGATCGCACTGCTGATCGCCATGCCGTCGCGGTCGCGGGTCTGGCCGTTCCAGCTGGCCTTGCGACCCATCAATATGGTGACAAGGTTGATCGTCTGGGTCAGCATCGCGACCGGCGCCATCAGGATGGACAGGATGATGTCGACTAGGACGCCGCGCGTCATGCGCACTGCGCCGCCAAAGCCGATGCGCCGCGCCGGGTCCGCCATCGCCCAGAATATCGCGAGGATTTTCGGGCCGAACAACAGCAGCGCCGTAACGCCCAGCAGGGCGCCCGATGGCAGCACCTCTGCCGGCGGCCAGATGCCGCTGGCCGCGCCGCCCAGCACCACCAGCATCAGCGCCAGCCACATGGGGGATGTGCAATAGGCGGTCGCCCCGACCAGCAGCTGGAACCGGCTTAGAGGGTGCAGGCCCGCAATGCGGATCAGCAGCGGCACATGCTGGATATTGCCCTGGCACCAGCGGCGGTCGCGGGTGAACAGGTCGGGCATGGACGGCGGAAATTCTTCGAAACTGTCGTCCGCCGTCACCATATGCACGTCCCAGCCGCGCCGGCGCAACAGCGCGGCTTCCAGCATGTCGTGGCTTAATATATGGCCGCCAAAGGGTGCGCGACCGGGCAGTTCGGGCAGGCCGCAGCTTTCGGCGAAGGCGCGCACGCGCACGATGGCGTTATGGCCCCAGAACATGCCTTCGCTGCCCGCCCACCAGATCATGCCAGCGGCGGAAATCGGGCCGAACAGGCGGCTGGCAAATTGCTGCCAGCGCGCGAACAGCGTTGCCGCGCCCATGACTGTGGGCACGGTCTGGATAAGGCCGACATGCGGGTGCCGCTCCATATCGGCGGCCAGCCGCGCCATGGTCTGCCCGCTCATGATGCTGTCGGCGTCCAGCACGATCATGTGATCATAGCCGCCACCAAAACGCGTTACCCATTCGGCGATATTGCCAGGCTTGCGCCCGATATTGAGCGCGCGGCGGCGATAATGGACCGGGCGCGAAAAAGAGTCGCGCATTTCCAGATAGGCGCGCTTTTCGGTTTCGCCGCTTTCCACGTTTGAATCGGACAGGATGAAGAATTCGAACCGCTCCCGGCCCATCACCTGCGCCAGGCTGCGCTCCATGATCGACAGGCGGCCAAGCACGCCCAGAAAATCCTCATTGCACACCGGCAGCAGGATCGCGGTCTTGCCGCGCAGCGGTTCGGACGCGCGCAGGGGGCGGGGGGTGACGCTGCGCCCCTTGCCCACGGTCAGCAGCAGGAACCCGATGGCGGCGGTCGCAAAGCCGAAGGCGATCCAGGCGAAAAGGGAGATGAAGAGGGCGAGATAGACACCCTCCAACGCGCTGATGCCGTCCAGCCCGATGGACCGGCGCATTTCATGGGCGGCCAGCGCGGCAGGGATCAGCGTCAGCGCGATCACCAGCAGGCGGCGCGCCCACAGGTCGATATTGAAGCGGCGCCGCGCGATCAGCGGCGGCGTCGTGTCGAAATCCTGCTCCGGCATGGCGAGCGGACTTTGCGCGGGCACCTGTTCAAAGGCGCGGGGCAGGGGCTTGTCCCCGGCCGGCGGGTCGGTCGTCGGCACGACGTGCTCGTCCATGATTTCGGCCCCGTTCCCTGTTGACCCAAAGCGTCAGAACCGATCGGGTCCGTAACGGTTCCGCTCAGGGTCCGACAGGATAGTGCACATATTCGCTGATTGCACGATCGCCCAGCCGCAACTGCGCCCGAATATCGGTCAGCCCGGCCCCTTCGCGCTTGAGGTCGAGCACCATGCGATACAGGCCAGGCTGGCCGAGCACGGGATAGCCCGCTGTCTTGATCATCGTGCCCGCGCCGATGTCGGTCCAGATTTCGGGCTTTGCGCCATCGGTGACGCCGGCAAAATCGATGACCAGCCGGTCGCTGCCTTCTTCGTCGCCGCGCCCGCGCCAGACATTCTGGACGATCGCGACCTCGTTCCCCAGCGCTTCCGACGCGGGTGCGCGCGCTGCGCTCCAGTCCACGCGATAGCTGGCGTCGATCCGCTGGCCCGGTGTCGCAGGCGCCGACGGCGCCCAGTAGGCGACGACATTGTCGGTATATTCGCTGTCGGTCGGAAAGCTGTAGAGTCGCACTTCGCCCGCGCCCAGCGGAGCGGACGGGGCGGCCCACAGCGTCGGGCGGCGATCATAATAGACCCCGTCATCCTGATAATGGTCGAAATCGCGGTCGCGCTGGACCAGGCCGAAGCCCTTGGGATCGCGCTCGGCAAAGGCGCTTACCAGTGGGTTGGGCGGGTTGATGATCGGACGGGCATGGGCGGTGCCGTCGGCGCTGGCGATCGACAATATGTCGCTGTCGTGGATTTCGGGCCGCCAGTCGGTGCCCTTGCCCCGGTTCGCCTGATCATACCAGAACATGCTGGTCATCGCCATCAGCCCCAGTTCCTCGATCGGCCGGCGCGGGAAAAGGACGGCGGTTACATCCTGCGTGACGCCATCGGCCCCCAATCGGCTGACGAATCGGTAGGCCCCGGTAATCGACGCGCCGTCGAGCAAGGCATAGATTGTGACGCTGCTCTTGCCCGTTCGCTCCAGCCAGAAATGGGTGAAGCGGGGAAATTCCTCTTTGCCCAGGCTCGTGTTGATCGCGATGGCGCGGGCGGACAGGCCGAACTGCTTTTGCGGGCTGGGCGCGCGGAAATAGCTCGCGCCTAGGAAGGACAGCCAGTCGCCGTCGCGTGCCGCGTTCATGATGCGAAAACCGGCAAAGCCCGCATTGGGGCCAAGCGCCTTTACCGCATTGCCGGCCGGCGCGTCGAACATGTCGGCATCATAGCGCAGCGGCGTCGCCCGGCCATTTTCGACCGTAGCGATGCTGACCGGCTGGGTCGAATATTGCGACAGCGGGAAGAAGCGGATGCCAGTGTCACCGGGCAGGTCGCCCCACAAGGTGCGGTCGTCGCGAAAGCGCGCTTCATGCTGGGCGATATAGTCGACCTTGGCCGCACCCGGATGGGCGGGGGTTTCCTTGAAGGGGGTGCGGGTCAACTGCTGCGCCTGCGCCACCAGCCGGTCCCAGGAAAAGGGCGTGGGGCGGTTGCCGGTCAGGCCTTGCGCGTGAAGCGTCGAGGGCAGGAGGAGGGCAGCGCCCGAGGCCGCGATCATCGCGCGCCGGTCGATCTGGGTCATGGTCTGGCTCATCGAGCGGCAAAACGATCAAGCCAGGACTTGTATCCATCCCGAAACGAAGAAGCCTCCGCCCGGGGGGACGGAGGCTTCAAATAGGTAGGTCGTTCGATCGAAGGTGTCGCCGCCGGCGCGGTGGGGACTGTTGATGCGCCGGAAGCTCCATTGGACGGCTGGCGGTGACCAAGGCCTCAGCCGTCCAATATCGTCAGTCTTAGCCGATCAGCTTGAGCACGCCCTGCTGGCTCTGGTTTGCCTGGGCCAGCATCGCGGTCGACGCCTGGCTCAGGATCTGCTGCTTGGCGAGCGCGGTTGTTTCGGCCGAGAAGTCGGCGTCTTCGATGCGGCTCTTGGCGTCGGTCAGGCTGGTGATGTTGTTGGTCAGGTTGTTCACCGTCGATTCGAGGCGGTTCTGCACCGCACCCAGGTTCGCACGGGTCGTCGCGATCGCCTTGAGCGCATCGTCGAAGGTGGCGAGGTCAGCGGTCGTCGCCGTGGTGGCGTCGACGGCGAGCGCTGCGGTCACGTCGGCGTTGCCAGCGACGTCGTCCAGGTCGATGTCGACCGTGTCGGCGGCGTTCGCGCCGGCCTGGATGCTGACCGTGGCGGTCGAACCGTCGAACAGCTTGGTGCCGTTGAATTCGGTGTTCGCCAGCGTGTCGGTGATCTGGGTGGCGAGCTGCGAGATTTCCGCCTGGATGTTGCTCTTGGCGTCGGCGTCGTTGGTGCCGTTCAGCGCCTGAACCGTCAGTTCACGCATACGCTGCAGCATGTTGCTGACTTCGCCCAGGCCGCCTTCGGCCGTCTGCGCCAGGCTGATGCCGTCATTGGCGTTGCGGACGCCCTGGGTCATGCCCTTGATCTGTGCGGTCATCGACGAAGCGATGGCGAGGCCGGCGGCGTCGTCCTTGGCGCTGTTGATGCGCTTGCCGGTCGACAGGCGCTCCATGGCGGTGCTCAGCGACTTGCTGGCCATCGAGGAAGCGTTGGCCGAGCGCAGCGCTGCGGTGTTGGTTCCGATAACAGTCATGATATTCCCTTTCCGTGTGTCGATCAGGTCGCTGCCATCAGGCTGCTTGCGGCCTCGAAAGGGGATAACGGCGGGGCGGCTGAGGCTTTTAGGGCTATATGCGATTTTTCTGGAATCGGCCGGTTTTCAGGGCTTTTTACGCGCGCGCGATAATCTAGAGCCTGCAAGCGGCGGCAGCGGCGGAAATTATTTGCCGGCAAGCGGCAACAAACTTGCCGTGTTAACCATCTGATAACCACGGAACGGGTAAAAGTTAACCATCGAAGGGACTGGGGCGTGCGGGGGCACAAGCCAGACAAATAGGTGGGAAAAGTTCATGTCATCGTTTGACGTGAGCCGTGGGGTCTGCGCGCTCGTTCCCGGGCTGCAGCACTGGCTCGAAAATGCTTTCTACAGCGTCCGTATCGTCGATGCGCAAAGCCCGCGTGAAAAGGACAGCCGCCGCGTGCTGCTGGCGACCGAGATCGGTCACGCAACGCATCGCGACATCCTGATCAGCCTGATCGACGGCGCGCCATCGCTGGTAGCTGCCGCCAATGGCTTGCCGGCCCGTGTCGCCTTCGGCCTTGAGGACATGGGCTTTGCCTTTGCCCTGATCGCCGAACTCGCCAGGCCCGTATCGGTTCCCGCGGTCGGCGATGCCGCCAGCGCGCATCTCATGTCGCTTGCCGCCCGAGTCGCGCGCAGCGACGCCACTGTCCTCATCCAGGGCGACACCGGCACCGGCAAGGAAGGCATGGCGCGCTTCCTTCACGCGCGGTCCGGCCGCACCGCGCATGACTTCATCGCCGTCAACTGCGCGGCGCTGCCCGAAACCATGATGGAAGCGATGCTGTTCGGGCACAAGAAGGGCAGCTTCACCGGCGCGGCCCAATCGTCCGAAGGCCTGTTCCTGGCGGCCGATGGCGGCACGCTGTTCCTCGATGAAATCGCCGAGCTGCCGCTGGCGCTTCAGGCCAAGCTGCTGCGCGCCTTGCAGGAAGGCGAAGTGCTCCCCGTGGGCGCGACGCATCCGGTGCCGGTCAATGTCCGCATCATCGCCGCGTGCAACCGCAACCTCGCCGCCGAAGTCGCCGCCGGGCGCTTCCGCGAAGATCTTTACTGGCGCCTGAACGTCATGGCGCTGGAACTGCGCCCGCTGGCCGAACGCCGGGGCGACATCGCCGCGATCGCCGCCGCCATGCTGTTGCGCCAACAGGACGGCGCAAAGGCTGGCTTCGTCTGGCCGACCGCCGCCGCGCTCGACAAACTGGCCGCCCATGGCTGGCCCGGCAATGCCCGTGAACTGGGCAATGTGCTCCAGCGCGCGCTGGTGCTGCGCGAGGGCGACCGGATCGACGCCGACGACCTGCACATGGCCGGCGCGCCGCAGCCGCTGCGCGTCGTTGCCGGCACTGCCGCGCCGATGAGCGCCGCCGAACCGATCCTGCTGCGCGACCTGACCCGCCATTCCAAGCTGGAAGCGGTGCGGCTGGCGCTGCGCGAAACCGACGGCCACCGTGCCGCCGCCGCGCGCAAGCTGGGCATTTCGGAACGCACCCTGCGCTATCGGCTCGCCGAGATGCGTGACCTTGCCGCCGCCTGACAGGAGCGCGTGACATGAACGGCATTTCCCCCACGGACAGCGTGATGGCGATCCGCAACGCCATCCTGCAAAAGAACGCCGCGCTGCGCGATATCGCCCAGACCGGCCCCGCCGCTGGTGCAGGCGCGACGGGCGGTGTGCAGGACAGCAAGCCCGGCGCCTTTACCGAGGCGCTGAGCAGCGCGCTGCAACAGGTCAATGGCTTGCAAACGCAGGCCGGTGAGGCCGCCGCCTCGTTCGAGCGTGGCGAAACCACCGACATCGCCGGCGTCATGCTGGCCAAGCAACAGGCGTCGGTCAGCTTCGAAGCGACCCTGCAAGTCCGCAACAAACTCCTGTCCGCCTACAAGGACATCATGAGCATGCCGGTATAATCGATGAGCGAGAACGCACTTTCCACCGCCGTCGGCGCCGCAGCGCCCGCTCTGCCCGCAGGGGCGACCACCGGCTTTGGCGGCAATGGCGCCAAGGGTATGGACGCGATCAAGGCGCGCGTCACCGGCTTCATGAAACAGCCCGCCGTGGCGAAAAGCCTGCCGCTGCTGGGCCTCATTGGCACCGTCGCGGTCGCCGGCGCGGCCTGGCTCGCGCTGCGCGAGCCGCCGCAGCGCGACCTGTTCCGGGGCCTGCCCGATTCCGACAAGTCGGCCGTTGCGCAGGTGCTGGACCAGAATGGCGTGCGCTACGACTTCGACAATTCGGGCGCGATGACGGTCGCGGAAGATGATTATTTCAAGGCGAAGATGATGCTCGCCGCCCAGGGCCTGCCCAAGAGTGCGCCCGACGGCAACAGCATGATCGACAGCCTGCCGATGGGCGCCAGCCGCGCGGTCGAGGGCGAAAAGCTGCGCTCGGCCCGCGAAATGGACCTCGCTCGCACGATCGAGGCGATCGACAGCGTCGAAACCGCCAAGGTTCATCTGGCCGTCGAACCACCCAGCGTGTTCCTGCGCGAACGCACCAAGCCGTCGGCATCAGTGATGCTGCGCCTGGCGCAGGGCCGGCAACTGACCCAGCAGCAGGTGAGCGCGATCGTCCATCTGGTCGCGTCCTCCATCCCTGAACTCAGCCCGGACGACATCTCGCTGGTCGACCAGAATGGCCGGTTGCTGACCGACAATGACGGCAACGCGGGCGATGACCGCCAGCTTGCGATGCAGGGCAAGATCGAGGATCGCTATCGCCAGTCGGTGATCGCGCTGCTGACGCCGATTTTGGGCGACGGCAATTTTTCAACCGAAGTCCATGCCGAACTGAATTTCGCCGAACGCCAGGCGACCCGCGAAACCTATCCGCAGGACGAAGCGCGGCTGCGCAGCGAAGCGGGCAGCTGGGCGTCCGACCCGCGCGGGCAGGGCAAGGGCGAGGCGAGCGGCATCCCCGGCGCGCTCAGCAACCAGGCGCCCGTCGACCCCACGGTCACGCAGACCAACCCCAATGGCCAGGCGGTGACGCAGGGCCAGACGGCGCAGGCGCAGGGTCCCGGCACGCCCGCCGATCCGCTGATGAAGACCGAGGAAACCTTCAACCGCAATTTCGAACTGGGCCGCGAAGTGTCCGTCGTCCGCGACGCCACCGGCACGGTCAAGCGGCTGTCGGTCGCGGTCGCGCTGGACAATGGCCCGGACGGCAAGCCCCGTTCGCCGCAGGAAATCGCCGCGCTGGAAGCATTGGTGAAGGGCGCGGTCGGTTTCGACCAGACCCGTGGCGACGTGGTCGCGCTCTCCTCGCGCAGCTTCGTCAAGGAAGCGACCGCCGAGACGCCCTGGTATGAAGCGGACTGGATCGCGCCGCTGGCGCGCAACGTGTCGGCCTTGCTGGTTGCGCTGCTGGTGATCTTCGGCATCGGCCGCCCGCTGCTCAAACGCCGCGCCGCCGCGCAGGAAGCTGCGGCTGCCGAACGCGCCGAACAGAAGCAGGTGATCGGCCAGGCGATCTCGACCGAACTCACCAAGCAGGCGGTCGCCAATCCGGCCGACCCCTCCGCCCCGGTGACGCTCGACATGATTTCGTCCACCTATGACTATGCGCAGCGCGCCGACCTCATTCGCAACTTCGTGAAGCAGGACCCGGATCGCGCCGCCCTGGTGGTGCGCGATCTGCTGAAGGACGCGAAGAAGGAAAAGGAAAATGCCTGAGATCGTCCCCGGCCGTCCCGAGGCGCTCAAGGGCAGCGCCGCCGCCGCCGTCCTGCTGATGCTGTTCAACGAGGATGAAGCCGCGCAGATCCTTTCCCGCCTGGAACCCGACGAAGTGCGCCAGCTTGGCTATGCCATGTATGACGTGCAGGATGTCGACCCGGAGGAAGTGAACGAGGCGCTCGACCATTTCGTCACCAAGGCCAAGAAGCGCACCACCATCGGCTATGGCGCGACCCGCCATATCCGCGGCGCGATGACCAAGGCGCTGGGCGAGGAGCGCGCGGAAACCATCCTGGCGCGCATCACCCCGCCGACCCGCTCCACCAAGCTGGAAATGCTCAAATGGATGGATGCCAAGGAAATCGCGGTGCTCATCGAAATGGAGCATCCCCAGATCATGGCGATCGTGCTGGCGCATCTGGAGGCGCCGGTCGCGGCCGACGTGCTGCAATTGCTGCCGTCCGAATATCAGGAGGAAATCGTCTATCGTATCGCCACGCTCGGCCCCGTGTCGAACGAGGCGCTGGAGGATCTGGAGCAGCTGTTGCTGCGCGGTCCCGCCTCCAAGCAGGGCGCGGCCTCGCAGCGCGGCGGCACGGTTGAGGCGGCCGCGATCATGAACAATGTCCGGAAGGACAATGAACAGCGGATCATGAAGGCCGTCGCCAAGCGCGACAAGATGATCGCCCAGACGATCGAGGAGGAGATGTTCGTCTTCGACAACCTCATCGACATGGACGACAAGAATCTGGGCACGCTGATGCGCACGATCGACAGCACGGTGCTGGTGGTTGCGCTCAAGGGCGCGAACGACATGCTCAAGGGCAAGATTTTCAGCTGCATGTCCGCTCGCGCGGCGCAGGCGATCGCCGACGAGATCGAGGAGCGCGGCCCTATTCGCCTGGCCGAAGTGATCGACGCGCAAAAACTCATCATCGCGACCGCGCGCCGCATGGCGGACGCGGGCACCATCATGCTCGGCGGAAAGGGCAACGACTTTGTCTAGGATCTGGGGCGCAGAGGCGGTTCGGGATGTCGCGCCGGTCACGGTCGCGGGCTTCCGCCCGGCCGAAGGCGGCTTTCGCAGCCTTTACACCGCGCCTGCGGGCCAGCTGACCGCCGCGATGCGCGGCGCGGTGGTCGAGGTAGAGCCGGAAATCGACCTGGTCGAGGAAGCCCGTATGGAGGCTTTCACGCTGGGCTTCGACGAAGGCTGCCGCGTCACCGCCGAGGCCAATTCCGCCGATACCGATGCGCGCGCGCGCCTGGCCGAGGCGCTGGACCTGCTCGCGCCCGCGCCCAGCGGCATGTTGTCGACCATGTTGTCCGCAACCGTCGTGCGCCTCGTCGAACAAATTGTCGGCGAGGTAGAGATCGATCTGGAGCGACTGATCGACCGATGCGACACTGTCGCGGCCTTCATCGAAAGCAATCAGGACAAAAGCGCGCTGCACCTGCATCCCGACGACGTCGCGCTGCTGGAAGGCGAGACGATCGGCGTGCCGATGGTCGCCGACAAGAGCATGCAGCGCGGTTGCGTGCGGCTGGAAACGGCGGACGGCTGGGTCGAGGATGGCCCGGACGTGCGCCTGTCGCGCCTGCGCGCGCTGATGGATGACATGGAAGGCAAATCATGATCCAGGCAGCGCTGCGTCAGGCGGAACATCTGTTCGATCATTTGCAGGTGCAGAACCGCGCCCCGCGCCATGTCGGCCGGTTGGTCAGCCATGATGCGGGCATGCTGGAAGTCACCGGTTTCCGCCGCCCGATCGGGTCGGGCGCGCGGGTGCTGGCGAGCGATGGGTCGGTCTGCCGCGCCGAAGTCGTCGGCTTTCGCGGTGATCGCACCCTGCTGGTGCCGCTCGACGCCGACGCGCCGCTGGAAAACGGCATTCGCGTCGAACCGGACAGCCAGGCGAATATGGTGCAGGTTGGCGACGGACTGATCGGCCGCGTCATCGACGCCATGGGCCAGCCGCTGGACCGCAAGGGGCCGATCATCACGGGCGGCACCTGGCCGCTCAATGGCGTCAAGGGCAATGTCCTCGATCGCGGCCGCGTCACCGAACCCTTTGACCTGGGCGTGCGCGCGGTCAACGCCTTGCTCACCGCCGGGCGCGGCCAGCGCATCGCCATCATCGCCGGGTCTGGCGTCGGCAAGTCGGTGCTGATGGGCCAGATGATCGCCGGCGCGGAAGCCGACATCGTCGTCACGGGCCTGATTGGCGAACGCGGGCGCGAAGTCAGCGACTTCCTGGAAACCAAGCTCAAGAACGCGATGCACAAGTCGATCGTCGTCGCCGTGCCGGCCGATCATCCGCCGGTGCTGCGGCTGCGCGCTGCCGCCCGCGCGACCGCCATCGCCGAATATTTCCGCGCCCGTGGCAAGAAGGTGCTGCTGCTGATCGACAGCCTGACCCGCTGCGCCCATGCCCAGCGCGAAATCGGGCTGGCGCTGGGTGAGCCGCCCGCGATGAAGGGCTATCCGCCCTCGGCGCTCGCGCTCATTCCCCGGCTTGTCGAGCGCGCCGGCGTCGACGCGCGCACCGGCGGGTCGATCACCGCGCTCTACACCGTGCTGGCCGATGGCGATGACACCGACGATCCGATCGTCGATGCCGCCCGCGCCATTGTCGACGGGCATTTCGTGCTGTCGCGCCAATTGTCGGAACAGGCGATCTTCCCCGCCATCGACATCGGCAAGTCCCTGTCGCGCGTCATGGCGGACGTCGTCCCCGACGACCATCGCCAGGCCGCCGCCGGCTATCGCCGCCTGTGGGCCGCCTATGAGGAAAATCGTGACCTCATCCTGATGGGCGCCTATCGCCCCGGCAATGACCCGGTGATCGACGAAGCGGTCAAGCGCCGGCAGGAAATCCTCGACTTCATCCGGCAGGACCAGAAAAGCCGCATCGACCTCGACACCAGCGCCGCCGCGCTCATTGCCGGTTTTGGCGCGTGAAGGGGCTGGTCAATCGCCGCCATCGCGTGCTGCGCGTGCGTGCGGTCCAGCATTCTATGGCGGTCGCCGAAACCGCGCGTGCGCGGGACGAGGCCAATGGCATCGCCCATAATCTGGAGCGGCTGCGCGCCGTGCGCGACGAACTGTTCGACACGCAGGGCATGGCCAATGGCGCGTCCTTCGCTGCGATGCAGGAACTTGCGACGCGCCTGGAGCAGGCCAGCCGCCAGCTCGATGGCGCGCTCTATGACGCGCGCCGCAATGTCGAGGCCAAAGAAGGCATGACTCTTGCAGCGAACCGCGAGAAGGAAATTGCCAGCCGCCTCAAGGACCGCGCCCGCGCGA